>MTNC01000075.1 GCA_002010285.1 Archaeoglobus sp. JdFR-41
AAAAAATGTCCGGAATATTGCTTGCGGTTCTGGCATCCCTTTTCTGGGGATTTAATGGAATATTTTTGAGAAAAGGGCTGGAAGGTAAGGACGTGGTTTCAGGAACTATAACCGTTGTCTCGGTTACAGTTATGGTTCTGTTTATATTCTCCCTCCCCTATATTCATTCACTTCATATCGACCACATCAGACTTGCAATGCTCGGAATTGCTGGTGTGATCTCCTACTTCGTTGGGAGACTTTTCACGTACTCCTCCGTCGCATCTATTGGTTCTTCAAGAGCTTTTTCAGGAACCTCCACAAGAATACTCTTCTCTTCTATTCTCGGATTTACTGTGTTGAGTGAGTATATGAGTTTTGAGCTCATCTCCGGGATACTTCTGATGAGTCTTGGACTTTACATATTTTCAACCGAGGATGTGAGTAGAACGGGTATATACTCCTCTGTTGCCGGTGGATTTGCGTACGGACTTGCTGCTCTCTTCGTTAAAGTTGCTATGCTTGAAAGTCCGGTGGTTACGAGTTTTGTGGTCTCTCTTTCAGGTCTCATTTTTCTTCTGATCTTTGCTAATTTAAGGGGAAAGTTATCCTTGNTCAAAAACAGGTATCTTGCTGCGTCCGGAATATCGCTCGCTGCTGGCAATATTTCCTACTATTACGCCCTCTCAACGACGCCGCTATCAATTGTTGTCCCACTGTCAAACCTCTACCCACTTGTGACAACCGCTCTATCATTTCTCCTAATTCAAAAGCTTGAGCTGGTAACTTCAAAAACGTTCATAGGCTCTTTCATGGCTGTTGCTGGCTCGATAATGATTGCAGCATCAGTTTGATTCAAGTCTCTGAATAAGATTTTTAATCTGTTTCTCAACCTGCTACCATGGATTTCAGAGAGATCGAAGAAAAGTGGCAGAAAGCATGGCAGGATGCAGGAATTTTCGAATCAGATCCAGATGAAAGAGAGAAATTTTTCATAACAATTCCCTATCCCTACCTTAACGGGAATCTCCACGCGGGACACACAAGAACGTTTACAATAGGTGATGCTTTCGCCAGATACATGAGAATGAAAGGATACAATGTTCTTTTCCCACTGGGCTTTCATGTCACAGGTACTCCAATAGTTGGTCTCGCAGAGCTCATAAGAAACAGGGATGAGAGAACAATAGAAGTGTACACCAGATATCACGATGTACCGAAAGATGAACTTCTGAAACTTACAACTTCTGAAAAGATTGTTGAATACTTCTCAAAAGAAGCTCTGTATGCTCTTAAAAGGATAGGTTACTCGATTGACTGGAGAAGAACGTTCACAACAACTGATGAAGAATACCAGAAATTTATTGAGTGGCAGTATTTAAAATTAAAGGACATGGGACTTGTTGTAAAAGGAACACACCCGGTAAGATACTGTCCCAACGACCAGAATCCGGTGGAGGATCACGATCTGCTNATGGGTGAAGAGGCGACGATTGTTGAATTTACCGTAATCAAATTTAGACTTGAAGATGAAGATTTGATTTTTCCATGCGCCACTCTTCGCCCTGAAACGATTTTTGGTGTGACCAATATATGGGTAAAGCCGGCGAAATACGTTGTAGCAGAGATTAATGGGGAGAAATGGTTTGTGAGTAAGGAGGCATACGAGAAATTAACATACACAGAGAAGAGTGTTAAACTCGTTGATGAGGTTGATTCTTCTGCCTACATAGGAAAACTCGTTGTCTCACCGATAACAGGTAGAAAAGTCCCGATTCTTCCGGCTGAATTTGTTGATCTGGATAATGCCACAGGAGTTGTTATGAGCGTTCCGGCTCACGCTCCCTATGACCTTGTAGCTCTTAAAGATCTGGCAAAAGATGATGAAACGCTGAGAAAATACGGCATAAAGAAGGAAACTGTGAAGTCGTTAAGCCCTATAATTCTTATTGGTACTGAAGATGCCGATCCCTCAACCCCACCAACAGAGAAAATGGTGGAAGAACTCGGAATAAAGAGTCAGAAAGACATCGAACTTCTTGAAAAAGCCACAAAAACTCTCTATAAAAAAGAATACCACCTGGGGGTTATGCTTGAAAACACTGGAAAGTACGCGGGAATGAGGGTGGCAGAAGCCAAAGATGCGATTCACAGAGATCTGATCGAATCTGGAGATGGAGATGTCTTCTATGAATTCAGCGAGAAACCAGTTGTTTGTAGATGTGGAACCAAGTGCGTTGTGAAGGTTGTGAGAGATCAGTGGTTCATAAACTACTCCAAGCCTGAATGGAAGAGAAGAGTTCTGGACCATCTTGAAGAGATGGAGATTATCCCTGATTATTACCGTGAAGAGTTCAGAAACAAGGTTGAATGGCTCAAAGATAAGGCGTGTGCCAGGCGAAAGGGACTTGGAACGAGAATACCATGGGATAAGGAGTGGCTGATCGAGAGTCTCTCGGATTCCACAATTTACATGGCTTACTACATACTTGCGAAGTACATAAACTCAGAGGAACTGAAAGCTGAAAACCTCGTTCCTGAGTTTTTTGATTATGTTTTTCTGGGAATAGGTGATGTAAAGTCTGTTTCAGAGAAGAGTAAACTTGATAAAGAACTGATTGAAAGAATAAGGCAGGACTTCGAATACTGGTATCCCGTGGATCTAAGAAGTAGTGGTAAGGATCTTGTCGCAAATCACCTCCTCTTTTATCTCTTCCATCACATCGCAATATTCCCTCCTGAAAAATGGCCAAGGGCGATTGCCGTAAATGGGTACGTGAGTCTCGAGGGGCAAAAAATGAGCAAAAGCAAAGGTCCGCTTTTAACGATGAAGAGAGCAGTTTCGGAATATGGAGCAGACGTTACCCGTCTCTACATCCTTCACGCTGCCGAATACGACAGCGATGCAGATTGGAGAAGCAGAGAAGTTGAAGGGCTTGCAAATCATCTCCGTAGATTTTATTCGCTTGTGAGCGAAAACTACAGTGCAGTTGTTACAGAGGTAACACCACTCGACAGATGGTTGATAAGCCGTTTCCAAAGAGCGATTAAAGAAACGAGAGAAGCAATGGACAGACTTCAAACCAGAAGGGCAGTTAATGCAGCTTTTTTTGAAATGATGAATGATGTGAGGTGGTATCTAAGGAGAGGTGGAAGAAATCTCGCTATAATTATCGACGACTGGTTGAGACTTCTCGCACCATTTGCTCCNCACATCTGTGAAGAACTCTGGCATCTGAGACACGACACTTTCATCAGCGTGGAGAGATATCCTGAATTTGATGAATCAAAAATTGACGTCGAAGCCGAAGCTATAGAGGACTACATCAAAAACCTAATTGAAGATATAAAGGAGGTTAGCAAGTTTGTAAAGGGCGCAAGAAGAGTATATATTGCCCCAGCTGACAGCTGGAAGGCTGAGGCATTGAGTATCGCTTACGAGAGTAACGATTTTGGTGAAGCGATGAAAAAGCTGATGAGAGATGAAAGATTTCGGGAAATGAAAAAGGAAGTAACAAATTTCGTAAAAAAGGTTTTCAGAGACAAAAAAGAGGGAAAGGAGCTCAAAAAGCCGCTTGATGAGAAGAAAATTATAAGTGAAAATAAAAAATTCATCGAAAACGAGACAGGGTTGGAAGTCATTCTCGATAACGAGAAAGTTCCAGAAGAAAAAAGAAGATCAGCGGTGCCTGGAAAACCTGCACTATATGTTACTGCTTAGTTAATGTATTTTCCTTTTATTTCCTTTATTTTGCTGCCCTCAGTTTTATGACGAAAGTTGTACCATTGGGATTTGCACTTTCTATCTCCACAGTGCCACCATACCTCTCAACGAGTTTTTTAACTATGTATAATCCTATTCCAGTTCCTCCGGTTTTTCCATGTTTGAATCCTTCCTCAAAAACCTTCTCTCTTATTTTTTCAGGAATGCCCTTTCCATAGTCCGAAATTTTTATTTCAACCCAATTACCGACTTTTCTGATGTCAATATCTACCCTCTCGCTTCCACTGTGGATAGCTGCATTTCGGATTATGTTTTCTATCACTGAGTAGAGGGCGTCATCTGCCATAACCTTTCCCTCTCCTCTCACTTCCGATTTCAGTTCAGGATACGTGCTGACAACGTGGTCAACTACGCTTCTTACGTCAACCTCCTTAAGCTCACCACCCTCAGATATCGCTATCTCGAGTTCTCTCATCTTTTTGATGAATTCAGCAGTTTTCTCTATTCTGTTAAGAGCGGTCTCTATCATCTCTTTTTCGTAATCATCATGCGGTTGTATAAGCTGTAAACAGCCACTGACAACAGTCAAATCATTCATAACATCATGTCTGAGAATCTTATTCAGAACTCTCAGCTGTTCATTAAGATTTCTGAGCTGTATCTCAAGCTTCTTTCTTTCTGTTATGTCCCTTACAATCGCCTGAAATCCCTTAACCCTGTCTCCTTCCATAATTGTCTGGACATTCTGTCCAACCCAGATTACATTGCCATCTCTGTCAATTACGGGGAATTCGTAATATGTGATGGGTATTCTGTTCTTAAATTGATTATAATAGAAATTAAAAACCTTCTCTTTCCACTCGGGGTGAATGAATTCCAAGTAATGCTTGCCCACAATTTCATCTTTAGAATACTTGAGGAGCTTTACGGCAGCTTCGTTCACGTAGGTAAAGTAACCCCTGTAATCGGTTGTGTAAATTATGTCACTGCTGTTTTCAACCAAGAATCTGTATTTCTCTTCTGACTTTCGTAGTTTTTCTTCCATCTCCTTTCTTTCAGTGATATCCCGGATTACTGCAACCCTTACAGGTTTACCCATGTATATACTGTTTTTGACTATAACCTCCGTGTAGAATTTTGAGCCATCTTTTCTGATACCTATGGCTTCATATTTTCCTTCATACCCAGATTTTATATTTCTCAAAACAGTTTCTTTGGACTCTGGTGCAGCAAGGTCAAGAACAGGTTTCCCCATAATCTCTCCAACATCATAACCGAACATTTCCGCCAGACGTTTGTTGACATCGACAATGATTCCCTTTTCATGGACGAGAATTCCATCTTCCGTATTCTCGGAAAAAAACTTGAACCTTTCCCGGCTGTAACGCAATTCGTCTTCAAGTTTTTTTCTCTCTGTGATATCTCTGGCTATACCCTCAACCTCAACTATTCTTTCTCCCCTGCATACAGGCCATTCGACAAGTTCTCCCCATTTGATGTCTCCATTTTTTGTTACAAACCTGAACTCCCCTCTTTTTGTCTCACCTTCAAGAACTGCCCTGAAGAACTGCCTGAGTTTTGGCAGATCTTCTGGATAACAGAACATCTTAGATGTTTTACCTATAAGCTCATCAACCTTATAACCAAGCAAATCTGCAAATCTTGGGTTCATATCCAGAAATCTTCCATTTGTGTCTAGAATGAAGAATAAGTCCTGAGCATTGTTGAAAAACCTCTCGTATCTTCTCAACCGTTCGAGTAGAGAGTTTTCTGCCAGACCGATATTTGACACCCATTATCATATCGAACGATGGTTTATTAAGCTTACGGAATCTTAATACGTAGTTTAGAAGTTAAAAACTCACGGATAATATTCCAGTATGTTGTAATAGGTGTCTCTCCTGGCAACCTTCCTGCCAGCCTCTTTCGCGATCTTCACAAGTTCATCAACTCTTGCGGGTTTGAATTTCTTGCCGGTTGCTCTCACAACGTTTTCTTCAAGCATTGTTCCTCCAAGATCATTTGCACCAAAGAAAAGTGAAAGCTGTGCCACCTCAAATCCCTGAGTGAGCCACGAAGTCTGTATATTTCTGAAATTGTGCAAAACAATTCTGGAAATTGCAAGAACCTGAAGATACCTGACTGGTGAAGCTGGTGACTTCACAGTTTCTCCAAGTTCTGTCCTTCCTGGCTGAAACGTCCATGGAATAAAAGCTGTGAAGCCGTGTGTTTCGTTCTGCAAATCGCGGATNGCAAAGAGATGTTTGATTATATCCTCATTGCTTTCGATATGACCAAACATCATCGTTGCCGTTGTTGGAATGTCCAAACTATGTGCAGTTCGCATGACTTCAAGCCACTCNTTAGCGCTGCATTTTCCGCTTATTTTCCTTCTAACATCTTCAACAAGGATTTCTGCTCCTCCTCCTGGGAGTGAATCAAGACCTGCGTTCTTCAACCTTTTGAGTACTTCTTCAAAACTCAAACTCTCCATTTTTGCGAGAAATACTATCTCCGGTGGTGAGAGACTGTGAATGTGCACTTTCGGGAATTTTTCCTTTATTGCAGTAAAGATTCTTTCGAACCAGCTAATATCCAGTTCTGGATTCAGACCCCCCTGAAGCATTATTTGAGTTGCCCCATATTCAACTGCTTCTTTAACCCTCTTCAGAATCTCTTCCGGTGTAAGGACGTAACCATTTTTTTCATCCTTAGCATAAAATGCACAGAACCTGCATTTCGAGGTGCAGATGTTNGTGTAGTTAATGTTCCTGTCAACAACGAAGGTAACGAGATCTCCACATTTATTCTTTCTTATTCTGTCTGCTATACTTCCAACTACGGGAAGAGGTAGATTGAAGAGCTCTACTGCCTCCTCGAATTCCAGATCCTCGTTTTTTATATTCTTCTCAGTGTAGTTATTCGCAGCAGTTTTTATGCTATCACAGCAGTCCGTGTTCATAACACATCTCCTCAAATGCCCTTAGACCTGCTCTCTCCTTTGGTCCCATCTCATGACTTAGACTGTTGAAGTATATTCTGAGAAAATCCTCAGGCAGTCTGTATCTAATACTTGCTGCCGACACCACCTCATCCAGATGTTTTTTCCCCCAGTGAAGTGATGACAGGATATCCTCATCCACTTGGGCAGCTATTTTGTTTCCATCAGATGATGATGAAATTCCAAATACCGCAGCTTTTCCGGTTAAATCCTTCCATTCNTCGCCAATATCCATCAGAACTCGATATATCATCCTGGCCCTTATTGCTTCGTCTCCAATGACGAGAGCGTGATTGAAACTGGAAAGCATTTCATCCACGGTTCCATTAACAACAACAAGTTTGTTGATCATTCCCCTCTCCCTGGCAATTATTCTGAGCATGTTGGCTGAGGTTATGGATTTGGATGTTATTGCAATTGGAGAGTCGTCCAATCTCTTTCTTTTCGAGACTACTATCACGCTGTAAACCTCACCATCTGAGGCAACACAAAATCTATGAAATGGATAACCTCTCCTTAACAGATGGAATGAGGGAATGGGAGCATAGACGACTTCCCCCCTGTCAAGCATTTCTGCAAGTTTTCCAGGTGAGGCCTCGATAATTGTATATTTTTTTTCCAGTTCGAGCCTGTAAAAAGCCAGAAAGTTATTTACGAAGCCGAACTTACCTACTCTAATACTGTTTGCTGTCATACTATTTCCCTGTCGCATAACTCTCACCGTAAATCCGTAGGATGTTGAAAAACGCATCTCTCTCAGCCGGAATCTTTCCAGCACCTCTTATGAGGTCTATAAGCTTACTCTTCTCCATCTCANACGGTGTCGTGGCTCCAGCAGCATGCGCTATTCTCTCCCCTTTAACAGTGCCATCAATATCATTTGCTCCGTAATTCAAAGCGATTTGAGAAAGTTTGAGCCCAAGCATAACCCAGTAAGCTTTTATTCCTTTAAAATTGTAGAGTGACAGTCGAGAAACTGCTATTGTTCTGAGAACATCTGTAGGTGGTGCTCTTTTAATTTCNTTGAATTCTGTTCCCGCTGGATGGAAGAGGAGCGGAATAAATGCTACGAATCCACCGGTTTTATCCTGCAGCTTCCTCAACCTGTAGAGGTGAATAGCTCTATCCCTATACTCTTCTATATGACCGAAAAGCATTGTTGCATTACTCTTTATTCCCATCTCATGGGCCGTTCTCATCACCTTCAACCATTCATCCGCGCTGCACTTGTTTGGGCAAATTTTCTTTCGTACTCTTTCAACAAGTATCTCTGCTCCTCCACCAGCAAGCATACCNAGTCCAGAATCTTTCAGTCTTGCTAAGAACTCCCTTATGCTCATTTTCTCCTTTCGAGCATAATAGCTGACTTCCGTAGCTGTCAATGCCTTTATTGTCGCATCGCATCTCGAAGAAATCCCCCTGAAAATCTCTTCAAAGTACTCAATCCCGATTTCAGGGTTATGGGAACCGACAATGTGAATCTCTCTCACTCCGGTTAAAGCAGCCTCAACAGCTTCTTTGATGACATTTTCTGGTTTCATCACATATCCATCTGTTCTGTAAAAGGCACAGATTCTGCATCTGGATGCACATATGTTGGTGTAGTTAATGTGTCTGTTTACAGTAAATGTGGCAAAATCCCCATTCAACATGTTGGCTGCAATCCCAAGTTCATGTACGTCAAAACTAAAAAGTTCAGCAATTTTTCTGGGTGATGAAACGTAGTACGAGAAATCATATTCCTGGTCTATTTTACTAAACTCAACTTTAGTCATCATGACGGGAATAGCACATCGAGTTCCGGCTTCTTCAGAATTCCTTTTTCTTCAGCCATTTCATACATTACCTCAATTGCTCTGACCACGGATTCTGGCATTTTTAAAGTGTATTCATTTACGTACATTGTAGCAAATTTTTTGACCATGTCCTCACTCATACCCCTGCCGTATTTCATTGCACATCTTACAGCCTCTTCAGGGTTTTCAATTGCATATCTAATACTGCTCATCAGANCATNGAGAAACTCATGCTGGGTTTTTNCATCCAGATCCCTCTTAATGGCGTTTATTCCCAGTGGAAGAGGGAGAGACGTATGATTATACCACCACTCCCACAGATCAAGTAACTTTANAAGCCCGTAATTCTGATAAACAATCTGTCCTTCATGTATCAAAACNCCTGCATCAACTTCTCCATCCAGAATTGCACGCATTATATGGTCAAATCGCATTTCAATGGTTTCAGCATTTTCTACTGCGAGTGATAAAAGGAGTGAAGCAGTTGTGTATCTCCCTGGAATTGCTATTGTTAAACCGTCCAGTTCCATTTTCTCTTTCGCAACAACTACAGGCCCATATCCATCACCCACACTCGCTCCAGCACACAGGACACGGTACTTGTCAGAAACATATGCGTAACCGTGAACCGATAATGCTGTGACATCATACGCTCCCTCAAGAGCTTTTCTGTTCAGAGCTTCTATGTCTTCCACGATATTTTCAATTTGGAANTCGTGAGGGATTTTTCCAGTGATCATCGCACAGAACATAAACGCATCATCGGCATCGGGAGTGTGTGCAACTTTGATTCGCATGAAAGAATTCAGTGAGCTGAAAATAAAGGCCTTTCTGTCCAGAATTAAACGTTGTTATTTTTAGAAATACTGCTGACACTTGTTTTTGATACATGGAGTCATACTTACATTTATTGTTTCGAATTTTGGTATAGAGATAGTAAGTNGATAATTGGCAGAAGTTGAACTCTGTCGTAATTCCTTTAAACAAACGAAAATTTTTTAAGGAAACTGCATAATGGAAACTATGGATGTTCAGACGAGAAAATCCATACTCTGGGACGCTTTTGAAGAGTTAAAATCAAAGTGGAGTGTTGACGAAAAGTTTATCGAGACAAAAGAACCTGATGAACCCACGATCGACGGTCTGCCGGAGAGTAAGATTTCTGAACTCCTGGAAATAAAAAACAAGTACCAGCTCGATGATCTGGAATTTCTTTTCATAGTTGGTACAGCAATAGGGTTTTACGAGGGTCAGAAGAACGTCAGAGAAGTTGTGACAAGAAAGATTTCAACTCTGAATGAATTTGTTTCCTCACTACTTGGCAGAGAAATCAAATAACCAGAGTTTTACGGTCATTGGAGTTATGAGGTACGCGTTCAAGATTGCTTATTTTGGAGAAAATTTTCATGGTAGTCAGTACCAGCCAGATGTGAGGACAGTGGAGGGAGAAATTCTCAAAGCACTGGATAAACTCGGGATAAAAGATCCGAAGCTGAAATGTGCCAGTCGAACAGATGCTGGAGTACATGCACTTGGACAGGTAATTGTTTTCAACAGTGAGGAAACCATATTTCCAAGGATTCTGAACTCGGAACTCCCAAACGATATCACCGCGTGGGCATGGGCGAAGGTTGATGATGACTTTGATCCCCGACATGCAAAAAGAAGGACGTATGTTTACGTGATGTACGGAAACGATGACTTTGATATCTCTCGAATGAGGAAGGCACTTAAACTTGTGACTGGTACACACGATTTCTCCAATTTCACAAGAAAATTTGGAGAGGGGAACAGTTGTGTAAGAACGATCTACAATGCTGAAATAAGGGCTGACAGAGNATTCATAATTTTCGAGTTTACTGCCAATGCGTTTACTTGGAATATGGTTAGATGTCTTGTTTCAGCACTTGTAGAGATTGGGAAGAGTCACAGAAACCTCGAATGGTTTGAGGACATGCTACATCCCGAGAAGCACAGGGAGAGAATAGAACCAGCACCCCCTCATGGCCTGATATTGAAAGATGTTGAATATGAAGACTTAGAGTTTGAAGTGGATGATTACGCATTCAAGACCCTCAATTCAAGAATAGGAGAAATAGTGGAATACTATGGCGTGATTTACAAGTTATTCTCGCTTTTCAGACAAACCTGAACTTCTTGATCCCAGAAAACAGAGTAACAACTGCCATTTTTCTNGATCTTAGGAGGGGATAATCACCGTATCTGACTACAATCCTATCATTCAGTTCTTCTATCAAGGAAACTGATGAGAACATGCCTTCCATAGTAAGTTCAGATGGATTTGCTGCAAACAGCAGAAGAGCTGACTTTGCACTTGTAATGTCACCATTTATGCTCAGGTTCTCAAGGGCTTGCCTGGTTAGATCAACCATTCGTTTTGTCCTCATAGCTTTAAGCTCACTTTTTCTCCTCAGGATTACTCTTTTTAAATCAAGGGGTACCCTCCTCGAAGCGTATCCTATTACGCTGAAACCCTCCCCTCTTAGAGCATTGAAAACATCGGAGGTATCAACAACCACTTCTCCCGCAATCTTCTTCTTCAGATCTATCTCACCTGCAAGGGAGATAAGGTTCATGGCTCTGAGTATAAAGTATTCAACATCCGGCTTCCCCTCAAAGAGCAAGAGAATATCTGAATGGTTTCTTATTTCTCTTATTCTCTTCCTAAGCTCACCAATGCTTGATACATCAAATCTCGGAATTATTGCAAGAGATATAACAACGTCTTCAGTAAGTTCCCTGAGTTTTTTACAAAGCTCGAGTGAGGAGAGATATCCGAAATCGTCTTCAAGAGATGTAACTATGAGTGAACCCTCAACGATGTCCGGAACCTTGAGGATGTTGCTAACAACGCCACTAACATCAACACCGTGAACGTAGAACTTTCTACTTTCACTCATCGAAATACTCGCAAATTGTTTCTCGTTGTTCAGGACTACGTAACATTTGAAAAGGGGAACTCGGTTGATTTTCACACCCTTTTTGGACATCAGTTCAACAACCTTCGCTGCTCTGAAGCCCGCCCCAATCGTCAGCAGCCTCACTGAATGGGAATGGGGAGAGTGATTAAAAAAGGTTTGTTTTAAATTCTAAGGCAGGCATTTTTCTTCGTGAAAATTGTGCTATCAACACCGTATTACCCCCCTCATGTAGGTGGCATTGAAGTTCATGTGCAGAATGTAGCAGAGAGACTTGCAAAGAATCACGATGTGTGGGTTATAACGTCAGATGTAGGGAGGAGATCAATCAAAGATGGAAATCCAAGAGTTTTGCGAGTTAAGTCAATAAATCTACCTTACTCACCCATACCGCTATCTTTTCCTGAAATTGAAGCCGATGTTTATCATTCTCATATTCCTTCTCCTTTTTTCGCAAGAGAAATTCTGAGAAGGAATCTCCATCCTCATGTCATCACCTACCATAACGATGTGATAGTACCGCCCAGAGTTGACGGAAAGTACGTACCTCGTTATATTGCCAGAACAGTTGAATACACAAATTTCAAAATCGCAAGAGAGATTGTCGAGGAAGCTGATATTGTGATATCCACGACCCGCACTTATGCGAAAACTTCTCCCGTACTTCAGGACATTAAAACAGTCATCATCCCAAACGGAATAGACACTTCATCTTTCACTCCTGGTCCACCAGCAGGTGAAAGGGACAGGATTGTCTTGTATACGGGCAGAATTGTCGAATACAAGGGGCTTGGATTGTTGATAAAGGCTATGAGAGATATTGATGCAAAACTCGTAGTTGTGGGGGACGGAGAAGACAGAAAACGATTTCAACAAATGGCCAGAAAAACGGGAATTGATGCTATTTTCACAGGCAGAGTCTCAGAGGAGGTAAAAAGAATATGGATGAAAAAGAGTAGAGTATTGGTTTTGCCCTCTCTGAACAGACTGGAGGCTTTTGGTATAGTGCTTCTTGAGGCAATGGCATCTGCAACACCTGTAATAGCGTCAAATCTACCTGGAGTTAGGGATGTTGCACTTGAAGGGGGATATATTTTTGATGATCTATCTGAACTGAGGGAGAAGCTAAATCTGCTACTTGATGATGATTCCAGAGCCAGCAGAATCGGGAAAAGAGGGCGAAACGCTGTAAAGAAATACGACTGGGAGATTATTTTAAAGAAAATAGAGAAGCTGTATCATCAGCTTACGTAATCTTCATCATCCTCGAAACCAAAACTCATGTCCTGGAGCATCTTTGATGCAAGTCCAAGAAGAATTCTGTCCTCACTTGCAATTTCCCTTATAAGCATCAGTGAAGCCGCCATCCTCAATTCATTGCTTTTAACATCTTCAAGGAGTTTAAGAAGCTTAGAAGCAAGTTTGTATATCTCAGCAAGCTTCAAGTCGTCCTCTGTTTCAACTTCTTCTTCCTCATCATCAACCANAATGTAATCAAACTCATCCATGGAATTTTTTCTATTCTGGCAGGTAATTTAAACCTTTCTGCAAATTAATAAACCCAGAAGGTGAAGGTAAAAAAGATGGAAATCCCAAGGATAGTGATAGCCGGAACAAAAAGCAAAGTTGGAAAAACAATGATCTCCATAGGACTCATGCGAGCGCTTGCATTCAAAGGATACGTGGTTCAGCCATACAAAGTGGGACCGGATTTTATAGATCCGGGGTTTCATCATCTCGCTGCAGGAAGATACTCCAGAAATCTTGACAGTTTCATGCTGTCAAAGGAGGCAATCNTCCACACATTTGTTAGAAACTTCAGAGGTGCAGACATTGCCGTTATAGAGGGAAAAACAGGACTTTACGATTCGTCAGACGCTGTTGNTGAGAGAGGAAGTGTTGCAGAAATATCCAAGATTTTGAAATCACCTGTTATCCTGATAGTTGATGCTGAAAGAATCAACAGATCCATAGCAGCCATCGTTCTCGGGTACAAACTCTTTGATCCAGAAGTTGACATACGTGGTGTTATTCTGAACCGAGTGGGAAATCCAAGACATGCTACGAGGGTTAGAGAAGCTGTGGAAAAACTTGCACAAGTGGAAGTACTGGGAGTTATTCCGAGAAGTGAGATAGAAATGCCCTACCGACATCTTGGGTTGGTCACCGCTTATGAAAGAGATGACTTACCCAGACTTTTTGATAAACTCTCGAAGTTTGTTGAACAGCATGTTGATGTTGATAGGATAGTTGAAATTGCAGAAAGTGCCCCCCCAATAGAGTATGATTTTGCAAACGAGGTAGATGAAATTCCTATCAGACCTAATTCTCGCATAAAAATCGGAGTTTTCAGAGATAGAGTCTTCTCATTCTACTATCAGGATAATCTTGATATTCTCTCACAGTATGCTGATATAGTTACAGTGGATTCTCTCTCAGCAAAAAAACTGCCGGAGGTTGATGCACTATATATTGGCGGAGGATTCCCCGAAGTTTTTGCTGCTGAGCTTGAAAAGAACAGAAGACTAAGGGAAGAGATACATACCTTCTGTGACTCTGGAAATCCTGTATATGCTGAATGTGGGGGCTTAATGTTTTTGAGCAGATCAATTGTAGTTGATGGAGAGGAATACGAGATGGTTGGTTTTCTTCCACTCAAAACAGAAATGAAAAAACGATTTCAGGCACAGGGATACTCAGTTTATCGTGCAACAAGGGATTGCCATATAGCCGGGAAGGGCGATCTTGTTGTGGGTCACGAATTTCACTATTCAAAACCCGAACTGCTGGGAAGGGTTGAATTCGCATTCAGGGTGGAGAGGGGGCGGGGTATTGATGGCAGAGGTGATGGAATAATCAGGGAGAGCACACTCGCAAACTACATCCATGTACACTTTATGTCGAATCCTAAGATAGCTAAACGATTTGTTGAATATATCAGGAATGTGCGATCGAAAAAAATCAGAAAATAAGATTAGACACAACCTGTTGGTTTCGGCAAACCGGCAATTCTACATGCATCCTTTGCTGGTCCCTGGGGGAATAGCTTGTAGATGTACTGAAGATCGGCGTGTTTTCCAATCTCCTTTTTCGCATGCTTTACAAGCATCCTGACAGGTGGTGCAACTCCATACTTGAGGAAGTAATCTCTCAGATATCTGATTATCTTCCAGTGTTCCTCGGTAAGCTCAATTGGTGCTGGACTGAAGCGGGTGTCCTTTGCCAAAGCCTCTGCTACTTCCTCGTCCCATTCTTCCCAATCCTGCAGAAAACCATCCTCATCAAGTCTGAGTTTTTTGCCTTTAACTTCTAACTCTGGCATTGCGTCACCTCCGTCTTACATCGTTTTTCGGTCTCGCATATATAATTTACGATTTGATGAGTTAAGCTTGTAATTCTAAAAATTAAGTCGTTTAAATTCATTGAACAGGTATTTTCACCTGTAAAGCCTTCTTTCCAGCGTTTCCAGCCTCTCCTCAAGGTTTTTCAGATTTGCTCTGAAAGTTGAATTCATCCTGCTCTCGAGCTCATCGGTGTTTACGGCAATTATTCTTTTTATGCTCTGGAACTCGTCCATTATCTTTTGCATTCTCAGTTCAATACTCAGGAGAAGAAGAGCAAGAGATGCTACAAGCAAAGCTGCGAAGAATATAATCGTTGGATCTGTTTTATTGTAAAGTCCAAGCCATTTGTACACAAGGATTGCTGCTGAAAATACCATCACCACCGAAAGCACAACATCTCTTGCATCCATACCTTCCATACAACTCACCAACCCTTTCTAACCTTTGATACTATATATTTCTTTTCTAAATTTTGGTGGATTGATTTCGAGTCTATTTTTCATCCGAAATTTAAACCCACATTTTTTATTACCTCAGCAGAGAAATTTAACTGTGCAAGATGCCAATTTCATCACCCACCCACTTGTGAAAGAAGGTGCGATTGAGAGAAGACGTTACCAGATTTCCATAGCCGCAACGGCTCTGATGAAGAATACTCTCGTTGTCATTCCAACAGGTCTTGGTAAAACTGTGATTGCAGCACTGGTTATAGCATCAAGGATCCTCAACGAAAACGGAAAAGTTCTGTTTCTCGCTCCTACCAAACCTCTTGTTGAACAACATGCAGAATTTCTTCGAAGAACACTGAATTTGAATGAGGACGAAATTATTGCTCTTAGTGGAGAAGTAGAACCAGCAAAAAGAGAAAAATTGTGGAAGATTGGCAGAATAATTGTTTCAACTCCTCAGGTGGTCGAAAATGACATAATAGCAGGAAGGGTTGACCTCTCAGAATTTATTCTTATCGTATTTGATGAGGCTCATAGGGCCGTTGGAAATTATCCATACGTATTCATAGCCAGTGAATATATGAAAGTGGCAAAAAAACCTCTAATCCTTGCTATAACAGCCTCTCCAGGCAGTGATGTGGAGAGAATACGGGAGGTTATTGAAAATCTTTTCATCGAGGAGATAGAAATCAGAACAGAAAATGATCCCGACGTGAGACCCTACATTCACAGAAAAAGGCTTGAATGGATAAGAGTTGATATTCCCGAGGAACTCAAAGAGGTGAAAAAGAAACTGGAGGAGTGCATAAAACTTAGATTCGAAAGACTGAAAAAGTTAGGAATAGATGTTCCTGAAAGCACTTCTAAAAAAGACCTTCTTGCATTGCAGGATGCCCTATCTACTGAAGCTGGAGAATCTCGAAGTCCCGAACTTTTTGATGCACTCTCAATTCTTGCAGAAATTCTGAAGCTTCAACATGCAATTGAGCTTATAGAAACCCAAGGGATTGAAGCTACGAAGAACTACCTACGAAAGCTTTTGAAAGAGGCAAGAGCAAGAGGTGGAAGTAAAGCTGCAAAGAGTATAGCTTCCGATCCTCTATTCAGGGATGCAGTAATTATGGCGATGAAATGTAAGGCAGAACATCCAAAACTTCAGAAGCTTAAGGAGATTGTTGCAAAGCAGTTAAAAGAGAATGAAGATTCAAGGATTATCGTATTTACAAATTACAGAGATTCAGCGGAGATCATTGCTTCAGAACTGGCAAAAATAGCACCAGTTGCCAGATTCGTAGGGCAGACAAGCAGAGAGGATGACAAAGGAATGAGTCAGAAGGAGCAGGTTGAGACACTTGAGAAATTCAGAAGAGGAGAGATAAAGATTCTTGTTGCCACATCTGTTGGGGAGGAGGGGCTTGATATACCTTCAACAGATCTTGTAGTATTTTTTGAAGCAGTTCCATCAGAGATAAGAGCAATTCAGCGGAAAGGGAGAACTGGGAGGAGTAGAGAAGGAAGGATAGTTGTCCTCGTCACGAGAGGGACGAGAGATGAAGGATACTATTATTCAAGTCTCAGGAAGGAGAGAAAGATGTATGAAAAACTTTACAGAATCAGGGAAGAGCTTAACATGAAAAAAACAGGAATTCAAAAGAGTCTCACAGAGTTTCAGAAACATTCAGTCCCCGAAACAAAAATTAAAAGCTCGTTGAAGGTGATTGTTGACTCAAGGGAACTGAGATCAGAAGTGGTAAGACATCTGAGAGAGCTTGGTGTCGATATAGAGGTTCAGAATTTAGAGGTTGCAGATTACGTCGTCAGTGACAGAGTTGCTATTGAAAGAAAGACCGGCGACGATTTTGTCGAGAGTATTGTAAGTAAGGAAAGACTTTTCAGCCAGATTACAAAATTGAAGAGTTCATATTCAAGACCAATAATAATAATTGAGGGGAAAAGTCTGTACAGGAGAGGGATCCATCCTAATGCTCTTCGTGGGGCGATTGCGGCAATTGTTGTGGACTTCGGTGTTCCAGTTCTGCAAACATCCAGTGCCAGAGAAACAGCGGAGATTATAGTAGCGATTGCAAGAAGAGAACAGGAAGAGAGAAAAAGAGAACCCGTAGAGCACACTTATAAGACAAAAAGAACGCTAAAAGAGGAACAGGAATACGTAGTGTCATCTATTTCGAATATTGGAAGAACAACTGCCAAGAACCTGCTTGAATACTTCCAGACAATAGAGAAGATTGCTACTGCTGACGAGGATGAGTTGATGAAGGTCCCGAAGATTGGCAGGAAAACAGCTTCCAGAATAAGGAAGATTATGACAACGCCATACAACATTGCTGACCGCTATGAGGGTGAAGAACTGGACTGATCAAGGGTAATAGCAATGGTGCACGCAGCGAAAGCTTTTAATTTCTAATCGAGAGTATGACTTCAAGCCACGGTAGCTCAGCCGGCAGAGCGCGTGCTTGGTAAGCACGAGGTCCCGGGTTCAAATCCCGGCCGTGGCTCTCCTGTTTTTAAGACAACCACATAAGAAAACCCTATTTGCTGCTTTGCGAATTCTATGAGGTTTTCCACGAATTTGGAGATGTTGGAGACGTTTTTATAAAGCTTACTTTTACTCTTTCCTTCTTCTGAAAAGCATTTTTACCATCTGACTCAAACAATTACCTCACAACTCAGAGAATATTTTCCTATTATCGCTACATAGATTCAACTTCCACGCCATTTATATCAACAATATGCCATCCACTGCTCGGATGAGTATCGTCCCGATAGTAGCGTTGTGGCTTTAGATCAATGTATTTAA
>MTNC01000047.1 GCA_002010285.1 Archaeoglobus sp. JdFR-41
AAATGTTCGGTAACAATTTTTAACTTTGTGTCCTAACTGATTGCATGTTCTCACAGAGAGATGGCATTCTGATGATTGAGGATGTCCCGGTAACAGAAATTGTGGAAGAANTTGGCACACCAGTTTACATAACATCGAAATCAATTCTTGAAACCAATCTCAATGCCTACCTCGAATCCTTTTCGAAAGCGGAAATTCTGTATGCTGTAAAGGCAAACAATAACCTTTCAATAATGAGGATAATCTCCTCCAAGGGATTTGGTGCAGATGTTTTCAGTGATGGAGAACTTTATCTCGCACTGCTTGCTCGATTTGATCACTCCAAGATCTTGTTCAACGGCAATTCAAAGAGCAGAGAAGAAATTGAAATGGGTGTCAATGCCGATGTCAGGTTTAGCGTTGACAACCTTGATGAACTTTACCTGCTCTCCGAGATCGCTAAGGAATCCGGAAAAGAAGTGGAAATCGCTTTCAGAGTAAATCCTGACGTAAATCCAGAAACACATCCAAAAATAGCGACAGGATTGAAAACATCCAAGTTTGGGATTCCAGCAGAAATGATCCTCAAAGCTTATCAGGAAGCGCTGAAGGTCAAGTCCGTGGTCCCAGTAGGGATACACTGCCATATCGGAAGCCAGATACTCGAACTCAGTCCATTTGTTGAAGCTCTGAACAGAATATTCGATATCTCTATCGAGCTTGAGAAGCTTGGAGTGAACCTTGATTTCATAGACCTGGGTGGTGGATTGGGAATAGATTACGATGGAAAAGGATCTCCAAGTCCTGCAGAATTTGCGAGTGCAATCCTGCCCATCTTCGAGGAAAGAAGCTCAGACCTGAAATCAGATCCGGTTCTGTGGCTGGAGCCAGGAAGAAGTATAGTGGGCAATACCACTGTGCTTATCACGCAGGTGAATGCTGTAAAGAGAGCTTACAAAAACTTTGTGGCAGTTGACGCTGGATTCAATCTCCTTATAAGACCAGCAATGTACAATGCTTACCATAGAGTTGCTGTTGCAAATAAAATGGATAGAGGAGAGGAAGAGACTTACACAATTGTCGGACCAATATGTGAATCAGGGGATGTACTTGCAGAGGATAGGAGATTACCCCGAATCGAAAGGGGTGATCTGATTGCTATATTCGATGCGGGTGCGTACGGGTTTGTCATGAGTAGCCAGTACAACGGAAGAGTAAGATGCCCAGAGATTCTTGTGGATGGTGAGAGGTGGTACGTGATAAGAGAAAAAGAAAATTACGGAGATTTAATTGCAAAACAGAGGATTCCTGAATGGTTGATGTAAAATTCAAGTAAGTAAATCTANGCAACCTAAAATTAGAANCTCATTCCGCTCAGCCGTTCAATCTCCCTCTTGATTTCCAGTGCCCTTTTTTTTGTTCTTTCAGTAAGCCATCTGAGTTCAGGAAACCGCAAGTTGATTTCATCAAGTCTTTTCAGAAAGTTATCAAAACTGCCTTTTTTATTTCCAAGTGCGATGTTATCTGCAAAGCTAACAATTTTTTCTTCCAGAGTTTCTGGAAGGTAATTCCTTTGTGGCAAACCAAGTTTTTCAGCTTCTTCAGCTGTTAATCCAGAACTGAAGTGCCTCTCGGCTATTTTAACAACCTTCTCACTGAATCCTTCTTTTCTGAGGATTTCAGCAGATTTAAGAAAGTGTTGAAAAGGGTCATGCGTAATCGCCCTTCCGATATCGTGAAGTAAAGAGCCGATCAGTACAGCTTCCAGATCAACCTCCAGACCATTCTTTCTCATTCTGGTAGCTATGTCCATCGCGATTTCTGCAACCGCCAGACAGTGTTTTCTCACTCCATCATCAAGTCCGTATTTTTCCCAGAGCCTGATAACATGCTCAGGGACCTTTACCCTTATTTTGCCCATTTTACACCCTCCAAGAGATAAAGAGAAAAAATAAATTAAAAAGTGCTGCTGCTCAAGCTAATTCTGACATTTCATGAAAAAGCTTAGACTATGACGTGTCTCGGCACGCCATCAATACTCCAGCCCATCTCCTCATAATACTCCCGGATCATCTTCAACACATCACCTTTCTTGAGTGCTCTCTCCGAAACATACTCTCTAAACGGTGATTTTCCGAACCAGTCATCGGGCGGCATATCATCCTCCATGCTGAAACCCTCCCTCACATTCACAAACCTGAGCAAAGACCAGGCGTTCCTCGCCTTTCTCATTAAATCCTGCACAGTAACATTTATCCCTGTAGCTGCTGAGTAGAGTTCTGCGCAAATCTTAGCACTGTAAAATCTATTTATCTGAGCCCTCGCACACACGCCAAGAGAACCAAGAATTGTAAACCAAGTATGCGAATAACACAAGAGTTTTCCAATATTGATTCCATCCCTCAGAATCTCATCAACTTTATTCACAGGAATGCCCATTCTAAGAAGATGCTTTCTGAACCTGTCAGGGCTACGCTTTGCAAAGTAAGTTGGTGAACCGCCAGAACCAACATGAGGACCTCTTGGATCAAGCAATTGTCCAAGCTCCATAGTACCGAACAGATTCCAGGTAAGAAATCCTGATGGAGTGACATACGCCCTCAAACCCTTTATCAGACTCCTCGTTTTTGAAAGATTTAGCTCTTTCACAAGATTCCCAGTGCCCTCAGCNAGTTTATTACCAAAATCTCTTCTAAAAGCTATCTTTTCTGCCCAGTAAAGCATAGAGTCGAGAGAGCTGAAATCTATATCAGGATCCACCTCAATATTATCTCTCACAAGCTCCAGTACCCCCAAGAACTCAAACGTGTCCATTCCGTATTCATCGAGTGCAGCAACAAGCTTGATTGAGTCTCTGTAGTCCATCCCCATTATCACCGGAGTGAGCAGGTTTACAATTGATGACGTGTAAGTCTCCACTCCATCAATTTCGATTATCTCCTTGTCTCCCACGGGACATGAAATGCAGGCAATTCTTCTCTTTCTGAGCTTTAAGTAAAGATTCTTTGGGATAAACGGAAGTGATTTTACCAACCCAAGTTCCTGCCACTCCTTAAGATAGGGATACTCGCGTATTCTTGTCAGAAGTTCGTCACATACTTTTCTGAATCTTTTTCTGTCCGCAACTTCAACACCTTGAGACCCCCTAACAAAAATCGCCTTTAAATTCTTTGACCCAAAAACAGCTCCAACGCCTCCTCTTCCAAGCGTAGATAGCCTGTCAATATAAGCCATTGAAAACTTGACAAGATTTTCACCAGCCTGTCCTATTGAGATTATGCCTCCTCTACCATGCTCCTCCCAGAGCAGGTTGCACGTTTCAGTTGTACCACTTCCCCAGAGTTCAGCAGCATCACATATTTCGATGTTTTCATCTTCTATTCTCAAATAGACCGGTTTTTCAGCCTTACCAGTGATAACAATGCAATCGTAACCAGCACTCTTAAGATTGAAGCCAAATGTCACACCTCCTCCTCCACTCCACCCAACTGCTCCGTTGGCCGGAAGTTTCGTTAGGGTGTACACTCTTGAAGCTCCTGGAGTGTCAGTCCCCACAAGTGCCCCCGCTCCGATCACAAGCACATTGTCTGATGAAAGAGGATGAACTCCCGGCTGAAGATACTCGTAAATCAACCTAATACACAATCCNAGACCACCCAGAAATCTGCTCAGCATTTCATTACGAATTTTTCTGATTTCAACGGCACTTTTACCCAGATCAACATGAACAAGCTTTCCTGGGATGCTACCGGAGCCCATACCGTCACCTCCATTANCCAATCAATCTTCTTCAATCCTTACTATGGCTCCGTAAAAGCAGTGCTCTGCACACTTTCCGCAGTAGTTACAATCTTCTGTAAATTCAATTCTATATTCTGGTTCTCTGGCTACAACAATTAATCTGGCAGAGGATACTTCAAATTTTTTTGAATAGAGATACGAGCATATTAATTGACAACGCAAACAACCTGCACAGTTCTCTGGATGCACACTCAACATAAGAACCACCTGCTTCACCCGCCAAGCATCTTTCTAAGTTCAGACTTCAAAATTTTACCAACAGGATTTCTTGGAATTGTATTCACAATTCTAACTGCTTCTGGAAGCTTGTATACAGCAAAACCCTTTTCTTTCAGAAATTCGCGCAACTCCTCAAGCGTTGGTTCCTCACCTCTTGGAACAACGAAAAGGCAAACTCTCTCACCAAGTATCTCATCAGGCATTCCAACCGCTGCAACCTCCATTACTTTGGGATGTTCAAGAAGTGCATTTTCAATTTCAGCAGCGCTTATGTTGAACCCACCCCTGATTATTATGTCTTTTTTCCTGTCATAGAAGCCAATATGGCACTCATCCTTTATCACAAATAGATCCCCGGTCTTGAAAAATCTCTTACCGTCTATTTCCACAAATGATTTTTCAGTAAGATCAGGGCGTTCAAAGTAACATGGAATCACACCAGGACTTCTGTAAAGGAGTTCTCCAATGTCACCAGGATTCGTTAGTTCTTTTCCATCTGCATCAACAATCTTCAATTCAACTCCTTCAACTCCACTTTTCCAGCCACATTCTTTACCCCAGTTCGGAAAATGATCAACCCTTTTACCCGTATCCGGAACATCCAGCGGGCCTGCGATCAAAGCAGTCCCTTCATTTTGACCCCAGATATTCACAATGTCAATACCCCATCTCCTCTTGAACTCATCTATTGACCACTTTGATGGAGGAGCAGAACCTGTTGCTATTGTTTTCACACAGCTCAAATCGAACGAGTCGATCCCTGGGAATTTCAGAGCCATATTTAAAACTGCTGGAACAAGAATAGTAAAGTCTATCTTTTCTTCAATCATTTGTCTCAAACAGATTATTGGATCGAAGGGGTGGTGGAGAACAAGTGTACCAGAAACGAATATCCAGGGTACAAAATTGACGCCTACACCCGTCATGTTAACGAGTGGTGCTATGCACAGTATTCTTGCTCCCTCTTCCACATTCATAACTTTCCTCAGTGATGCAAGATAAATCCAGTTGTTGTGACTCAGAGGACATCCCTTAGGATCTGCCTCTGTTCCTGACGTCCAGCAAAGAGTGAAAATGTCATTTGCATCAATATTCACTTCCTGTGGCTTTCTTCCACTTTTACTCATTTCCTTTAACTCCTCCAGGAGTACAACATTCTCTACAACTTCTTTACCTGCATCCGCATGTCTGAATCCTCTGAATTCCCGGACGGTGATGAAGTGCTTTGATCTGGTGAGCGATGCAATATATCTTAGCTCTTTCTGCCGCCACTGCATGGGCATCGGAGAGATTATACCTCCTGCTCTGGCTATTGCAAAATACAGCATAGCCAGTTCCCATATATTCGGAAGTTGAACGAGAACTATGCTGTCCTTGCTGACCCCTATATCCTGGAGTTCTGCAGCAACACTATCAATTGCCCTTGAAAGTCTGGAGTACGTTAATCTTTCAGGTTCAAGACNTACAAGATCAGCTTTATTTGGTGGATCGACAATAGCTTCGCTGTCCCCCTTTTTCTTAACAACTTCCGAGAAGTGGTCAAGAAGTGTTTTGTTACCCCAAAAACCCTTTTCAGTGTACTCTCTTATTAGCTCTTCTGGGTGAAGAATCATGGAATTGTTTATGTTTAATCCTTTAAAAAGATTTATCTCGCGATCCAAATTTCATTTCAAAAATCCTTTAACTCGCTTTACTTTTTGACACCCCATGCGTGGAGCCATTGCTCTTACAATCTCAGGACTTATGATGAGCACTCTCTCCATTTTCGTTAGAAATATCCAGGTTGATGCCTTCAGCATGACATTTTTCAGATTTTCCACAGCCCTTGTGTTTATACTGGCATACATGTTTATTACCGGTCAGAAACCAGAAATAAGAGACAAGCTCATTCTCCTTTTAGCCTTCTTCAATCTTTCAACAGTTGTATGCTACATTGGAGCTATACAAATGATAGAGGTCGCCACTGCAGCTCTGCTACTTTACATGGCTCCGGTTTACGTTCTGCCAGTTGCATGGCTGGTCGGAGAAAGGATTGAACGAGAGACATGGATTGCAGTTCCCCTTGGAATAACAGGACTCTACATGATGCTGACACCTTATGCGGAGATCAACATTGGTTTGATAGCAGGACTACTTGCTGGATTGAGCTACGCTGCTGTAATAATTTTGATAAAGAAGGTATCAGTGAAACAAACCCCTGTTGAGATTACATTTTTCAACCTACTTCTCGGATCCATAGCCTTACTTCCTTGGATAGCGATGACAAACAGCACAAACCAAATTTCACTCGGAGAGATTCCATGGATTTTTGGATTAGGGATTATACCAACCGCAATTCCATTCATCCTCTTTGCTTATGGTGTTAAATACGTGAAAGTTCAGATAGCACCAGTATTTGCCTTAGTTGAACCTCTGGCAGCGTCAATAATCGGTCTTCTGGTCTTCGGAGAATCACTCTCCATCTTGCAGATTGCCGGTGGAGCATTGATACTAAGTAGCATTTCAATTGCTTGGAGAGCTCGAGGATGAATGATGACATCTACCATTAACATTATTTTAAATTAATATATTTCGAGAGTCCCTAATACAGGCATTAGAAAATACAGAGGATTTAAAAAACCTTTTTAAGGATTTTAAATAAATGTATCTGTGATTAAATCCACCAGAGTGGAGAAAACATTGAGATTCGTTTTTCTATGAATTTCTGAATTGGCGATCATCTCTCGAAAGAATTATAAGTTGAAGTTTGAGATGCTATTGAGTGATCGAAGAGTGGGAAGAATACAGAACATTCGAAAGAGAATTGAAGAAATTCTTGGACAGTGTTCAGGCTGAACGCCACATAAGAGAGGCTTTGATCTACGCACTATCTGCGGGAGGTAAAAGAACTCGGCCTCTCGTCGTTCTTGTCTCAGGAAAAATGTGTGGAGGCAATCTTCAGGAATTAATGAACCTTGCAATCTCAGTTGAACTCATACATACTGCAAGTCTCGTCCATGATGATGTAATTGACAAGGCAGAAAAGAGGAGAAACCGAAAGACGATCCACAAACAGTATGATCTCCCACTCGCAATAGTCCTCGGAGACTGGTTAATATCGAAGTCGGTTGAGCTTACATCATACTATGGTGAAGAAATTATCAGGAAGTCTGCCAGACTTGGGATGATGATGTCTGAGGGCGAATCTCTTGATTTTTACAGTGTTAAGGAAAAATTTGATGAGAGCGACTATTTTGAGTGTATAACAAAAAAGACTGCTGCAATCTTCGCTCACTCGGCCTGGAGTGCATGTAGAGCTGTTTGTGATGATTTACAGGCTGCCGAGAAACTTTATGAGTATGGAATGAACCTCGGACTCGCTTATCAGCTCGTCGATGATTTGCTTGAATATCTGAGAGCATATGAAGACAAGTTATCTCTTTTTGAATCNAGAACCCTACCTCAGATTTATGAGGAGAGTTATGGAAAAGAGGAGGCTGTGAATAAAATTCTTGATCTTATAGGTCTCCATACCCATAAAAGCTTATCAGCTCTTGAATACTTCGAAGACGGTGAAGAAAAGAAAAAACTCCAGCAAATAGTAAAATACATGACATACGAAATGCTGAGAAAAANGGGGGTTACAATAGAGCAAAAAGTCACTTTCTGAGCCTGTTAAAGAGTTTTTTCCCATTAGAAAGAACTCTCTCACAATCTTTTCGATCAATTCCGGAGCCGATTAGAATTCTCATTGCTTCTTGCNTGGAGATTATATCAGAGGGAGAATGCGTATCNGTATTTATAACGAGCTGACATCCTGTTGCTCCTGCAATTCTCGAAATATGACCATTTGCCAAGCAGTGCCCACTCCTTGAACTGATTTCCAGAAAAATTCCGTTCTCTGCTGCTTTCTCGGCTTCTTCAACACTTATCAACCCCGGATGTGCAAGTATATTCACCTCCTCGTTCAACGCTGCTGAATTTGTCCCCTCTGCCACAGGTTCTGCCAGCGTCTCACCATGTACAACTACGATTTCTGCCCCTTCTTTCCATGCAAGTTCCACAGCCTTCCCAATAAGGGGAGGAGGTACATGAGTAATTTCAACACCAACCAGAAACTTCGCTTCATATTCTTCGATGTATGAAGCGATTCTGTGAAGATTCGAAAGAATCATGGAGATGTTGGTAAAATCAGCGTGGTCAGTTATGGCAAAACCCCTGTTTCCCTTTACTGCCATTCTTCTCGCTATTTCAGAAGGTAGCAACTCACCATCGCTAAAAATTGAATGGACATGCAGATCGAACATGCAAAAGTGTTAAATAAAATGCTATTAAGCTTTTACCGTGAGGGGAATCAGGAGACTTGTACTTGATGTTTTAAAGCCTCACGAACCTCTGAGTATCTTTTTAGCTCTTAGATTAAGTGAGCTGAAGAACGTAGATGGAGTCAATGTCAGTCTCGAAGAAATTGACCAGGCAACCGAGTCGATAAAAATAACAATAGTGGGAGACAACCTTGACTATGAGGTAATAAAAAAGACAATAGAAGATCTTGGTGGTGTTATACACAGTATCGATGAAGTTGTTGCAGGTAAAATAATTGTAGAATCNGTGAGAACAGAACAAGATTGACACAACCAAAAATTTTACNGTCAACGCATTGCAAAAANTCTGACAAATAAAAGACTTGCCTCAAAAAATACAACCATTGGAACTGCCACCATTATCTGTGTAAAAACATCTGGAGGGGTTGTTATTGCTCCAATTACAAAAAATCCCACGTATATGTGCCTTCTATAATATTTAAGTGTATCATAGCTAACGATTTTGTTTCTCACGAGGAAAAACATCACCACCGGAAGCTGGAACACAAAACCAAATAGAACAAGCATCAGAGCAACAAAACTAACGAACTCAGATAAAGAATAAAGAGGAGTAACACCCTGATTGACCGCTGTTATGTAAAGGAATCTGAGAAACAATTTCATCATATAATAACCATAAATTATCCCTGCAACAAATAAAAATGAGGATGCCGCCAGATATTTTACAGCTGTTGANGATCTTAGATTGACGTTTTTTAGAAGATCTGTCCTCTGCTTAAGTGTTTTGTAAGAAACTGAGAGTATGTATGGTACAGCCACTGCAACACCGACAGCAAGCGATATTTTGAGATTCAGGAGGAGACCTTCCAGAGGAGAGAGGAGAATGGGACTTGTTGTCAGTTCCATAGCAATCCTTACAAGCTCTCTGGATGCATTGAGAGCTGCAGTCATGTTTCTATCACTCGGAAAATACGCATAATTTGCGAGGATATCACTGATATTCTGCAGTTTAAAGGAAATTTCAAGAATTCGATCTCTGTTGCTGAGTGTGGCTTCTGCTGGAAATAAATCCATGATGATTCTGTTTATCAGCCAGTTTGCGCCAAAAGCGAAAAAGATGGAACTGACAGAGATGATTATGAATGCAATTTTCAGAATTTCTCTTCTGAGACTTGCAAGAACTTCAGCCCAGTCTTTTGCCTCCACATGCTATGGGTGAAGACGCACTTAAAAAAATATCCTTAAGGTTCGCAATAGTTTTGATAGATATACTCAAGTATCCCGTGAAGAGAGTTGTTTATGAAAAAGTCCTCCCTTTTCTTTATATCATCATCAAGTAATAAATAGCGTGAAAACCGTCTATCCTTCTCAAGGAGCTCTTTTTTCGCTTCCCTAATAATTTCATTGTGATTTCTGAAATCCCTCTTNCAGGCAATGTCATAAACCACATTTGTCCAAAGTTTGAGTTGTTCTTCTGCTTTGCTGACTATTTCAATACTATCTCTTTTGAANCCAAAGTGGGCAAAACATACTCTCCTGCTCCCAAGACTTTTAAGGGTTTCAAGAGAGTTTACTGCGATCTCGTAGATGAATCTGGAAGGTGTTGCAGGTCTCATGTAGTAATCGTTCTTCAAAGGCATGTGAACTCCAGCAGCTTCCCCCACAAACAGAAATTCTCCCACAACATAACTTTGATGGTGGGGTGCATGCCCAGGGGTTTTCACAATTTCAACTTCAATTCCGGCAAACTCAATTTTTTCTTCATCAACAATTTTTCTTTCATCAACCGGAGACGGCTCACCGTACGCATCTGCTATATATCCAAGTGCCTTTTTTGAAGCTTCCCACAACTTGTCAGGTTTCACAAGGTGTCTTACTCCTCTCTCATGAACTACAATTCTTGCATCAGGAAAGCTTTCAAGAAACTTCGCTACCCCACCGGCGTGATCAAGATGAATGTGAGTCAGGAAAACGTATTCCACACTCTCAATTTCAAGATATCTCAAAGATTCAACAAGTTTTTCTATGGATGCAGAGGGGCCAACGTCAACAACAGCGGCTCTTCTCCCATCCTTCCAGACCCAGGTACTGATAAATTTCCTAAAGCCTTCAAGCTTCAGGGGAAGGTCTACAAGGTACAGTTCGTCACTAACCTCAATAATGTTCATAGTGGGACTTTACCGAATTTTTAAAAAGACTTTTGGAGGTTGATGAAAATGGAAAAAGAAGTAAAATATTCAAAAAATTTTAAAAAACTTACCTGAAACAAATATTTTATCTCCTGTACACTTCTCCAAGATCCACTTCTATTTTTTCACTTATCAGATCAACTATCTCCCCAAGAACAGAAAGTAATCGATTGTAGGACTCTATGAACCTTACAACACTTTCCCTCGCATTTAACTTTGATTGTAACTCTGTCAGTTCTCCCAATAGCTCCTGATCGAACTCCCCTGAAAGTTGCTTTGTTACGAAATCCTGTTGTTTCTGCTGGAATTCCACAAGTAACTCCTGCGCAATCTCGTCTTCTTTCAGATTTCTCTCCATATTCACAAACTCTTTGTANTCCTCAAGCTCTTTTATGCTTTCAGCAAGCTCAAGGGCTCTTTCTCTTACCTTTTCTTCCAACATTCTAAACACCATTTAAGTATTTCAATCCCTTCTGAAAACCAACTATATTAACTTTTCCCGAAAAAACTGGTTGAGCTTCTGAAAAATTTCCAAAATGATCGCATAAAAGTCACAAACGCATAGAAAATTTGAAATTCTTATCGCAGAATTTCAAGCCGCTTAATCTCATCTACACCGTGCACAAGAGAAAAGACTCAGTTCATGAACACTTTCTCATCGCAAGACTTTTAAATTGATCCAGAGTTCACCGCACATGGGTAAAACCGGAAGTGTCACCTGGGTTAAGATAAAGAAGAGGAAAAGTAATGAGTACAGACTTGTTCCCACAAAATGGCAGAACTATAAAAAGCCCGGACCAAACCAAAAATACACTTCAGATGGTAAAAAGCGAAGAAGAATTGTCAGATCTCCAAAGTCAATCCTCGGCGTAAGGAGTTAATTCAGAAGGATTAACTCCTTTTATACCCTCTAACCAGTTCAGTTATTGCTCTTCTCACTTCCTCAACTCCTGCACTCGTTTTTATGCAGTAGCCGCAATAGTGAGTTCCTGATGCCTCATAACCAATTTCCTGCAAAAAGTAGATTACCTCCTCAGTTTTTGGAGCTCTCAAACCAAGCCTGCTGGCAAGCTGCTGAATGTTGTACGCAAGAGGAGAATCAGCTTCTTGGACAATTCTCGTCAGAAAACTCTTTAATGGATTTGAGAGTTGAGTATCGTTTAAAAGGCTTTCCAGTAAATTCGCGTCCTTTAACTCGCCTGTCCAGAGTGGGCCAAGCATAAAAAGACGTTCCTTGCAGTTACATGTCTCCCTTGTGCTTCCATCCATAAGACTAACATATTTCGCGAGACATCTGGGACAGTAGAAGATGTATCCGATCTTCTCATAAACTTTACCGGAAAGAGAGGCAGACTTCTTCAGCTTGATATGAACCCTGTAGTAGTGTTCCTTGGACCATGACGCCACAACTCTCACATGTTTTTCATATCTTGTTGCTTCCCGGGCAATGAAGCCTATGAGCATTCTAACGCCGATTTCAGGATAGACGTCTGTCTTCACAGCAAATGCTGAGTACTTTCTTAAACCGGCAAGGGTGGCACTACCGCAGAGAGCTGCGGTGTCGGTTGCAGTAACACTCAGGTACTTTTTTGCAGAATAACAGGCAGAGTCAATAAATTCCACCGGAGAACCAAAAGGATCAACATCCACGTGATCAAAGTTCCTCTCTCTCATCAGAACTGCTGCATCCGTATTGTATACCTCAGCCTCAACCCCATTAAGGCTTAGATTTCTCCTTATCACTTCAACGGCTCTTTTATCCCTGTCATTAAAGATTGGTTGATACTCTGCCTCAAGTGCAGCTCTGATACCTCTCACACCACTTGCAGCCAGTGAGTCGAGATAATTTTTCGCATCAAGTTTCGAAAAAATAAGCATGTCGAGATCTCTGCAGAACTTCATGCGAGGATTGTAAAACACACCATCCGTTACAATCAGTGCTTTTCCTTCCCTTATCATAGTTTCAGGATCCTCCTGTAAGTGTCCACTATCTCCTCCGCAACCTGATTTCTGTTTCGTTCATCTATATTATACAACCTAAAGTTTTTCCGGATTTTTTCAAGCAACCAGTGTCTGGACCTGTAATGAATTGTGAATAGAAGAGATTTCTGTGCTTCTTCCAGTTCATTTCCAACAAGTCTATTAATCACTTCAACAAATCTCCTGCTCCTGAGCTCCATTGGTCCAACTTCGTCGATTATAAGTACATCAACATTTTTATCAAGTGCAATTTTTTCTATTCGACCCGAGATTCTGTCAACCGCATCCACAAAAACTGAATATTTTCCAATTTTCACTCTACCTTCCCCCACTTTCGCAAGCCACTCCTCTTCACCATTCTGGAGATCAATTATTTTAAATCCTATTCTCCTTCCACTTTCCCTTACCTCNTGAGTTATGAAGCCTGCTACTTCTACCTCGCTCTTCAAAGCGTTGAATACTTTCATGCAGAGAGTTGTTTTACCAATTCCGGGTCTACCAGTTACAGCAATTTTGAGATTTGCCACCTAAACCACCTCATTCGACTTTGAGAACTTTTAAAGTGTTTGTCGTTCCTGGTTCCCCGAAAGGATAACCAGAAGTTATTACAACGAGTCCTCCTTTTTTGAGATATCCCTGCCTCAAACCCTCCCTGACAACGTCCGTCACCAGTTCTTCATAACCTGATTCAACAGGTACAGTTTTAAGCGGAAAACATCCCCAGACGAGTGCAACCTTTCTGAGTGTTTTGATATCATGTGCAGCAACAAGTATCGGAACTGGAGGCCGGTATCTTGACAACTGCAAAGCTGACGCCCCCGTCCTGGTGAAAACAATTGTGGCATCAACATTCAGATCCATTGCGATCCTTGCAGCAGAATTTGCTATAGATTCTGCCACATTTCTGGGTTCGTGATCCCTGAGATATGGGTATACCGTCTCCGCTCTCCTGATGATTCTGTCCATTACTCTGACCGCCTCAACAGGATAATTTCCGGTTGCAGTTTCTTCTGAAAGCATTACAGCATCTGTACCGTCAAGAACAGCATTGGCAACATCTGTGACCTCTGCTCTCGTTGGAAGTGGTTGCACCACCATTGATTTTAGCATCTGAGTTGCTGTTATTACAGGCTTCCCTTTTCTGTTAGCCATCCCAATAGCTTTTTTCTGGATTATCGGAACTTCTTCAAGAGACAATTCCACCCCAAGATCCCCTCTGGCAACCATTATCCCGTCAGACACCTCAATAATCTCTTCAAGATTTCCCACTGCTTTTCCCCTCTCGATTTTCGCTATTACAGGTATGCTGCTACCTCTTTCCGAGATGATTTGCTTTAACCGTTTAACATCCTGCGCTGATTGAACAAAAGATATTGCCACCCAGTCAACTTCCATTTTGATACCAAACTCAAGGTCTCGCTTGTCTTTTTCAGTTATCGGGCTTTCAAAACTTATGCCCGGGATATTGAGACCTTTATAGGATGTAAGGACACCTCCGTCAATAACCTCGGCTATAATGGTACTCCCCACACTTTTAACTTCCAGTTTGATTGCTCCATCTGCGAGATAAATCAGATCCCCCTCTCTGAGGTGTGTAAAAATTTCCGGGTGACTTACAGGTATTTCATCGCCCTCCTGAACTTCTCCAGACTTCAATTCAACCAGACTCCCACGATGGAGCATCATCGCCTTGTTCAATCTACCTATTCTTACTTTCGGTCCAGCAAGATCCTGAAGTACTGCCACATATTTTCCAACCTCTTCTGAAATTTTTCTGATGAGTTTCACCAATCTGCGATGATATTCCAGCGTGCCAAATGAAAAGTTAAGCCTAAAAACATCTACTCCAGTAACGATTAACTTCCTTATCATCTCCTCAGAGTCTGTAGAAGGTCCAAGGGTGCACACGATTTTTGTTTTCCTGTGATTACTTTCATACATTCTTCCACCTGACCAACGTCAACTTTTTACTATTTTATAATGATTCTCTAAATCCTCAATCAAACGAACTGAGGCGAGAAAGATAAACGAACCCATCACGATGACACTTAAAATAGCGACTGACTGATAAACCTCCTGAAAACCATTGGATAACAAAAGAGCGGGGAGAATATGCCTGAATGCTACTATAAGATACATAAAAACGACTTCAAACAAAAAAGATCTCTCCACACTCAGAAAACTTATCCTACCCTTTCTGAAAAAATAAGCAGTAACAATAAAATAAAACGTAAAGGTGTTGAGAGCCCAGCCGAAAAAATTCGTTATGGGTACTCCAAAATAAGCACCTCCTGTTTCCCATACCCACAATCCAGCAACGGTTGAGGCTAGTGGATCCATGCACAAATCCCAGCTTAACATGATGAATGTACCTGCCAGGGGAACCGTTAAGAGGTCTCTTTTTGATTCAAGTCTATATCTGGAAAGAATTATTCTTCCAAGGACATATGAAGTGTAACCAACAGTTGAATACGCCACCAAGACTTCAACTGGAACTTCAAACAGCATGTGACCGAAATTGTAGCGATATTGACCATATGGCAATCCCGTGATCATACCAATCTTCTCGTAAGTGTAGCTGACCACTGAAATAGTAAACAAAATAAAAATGGTAGATTTGATACCTACCAGTCTTTTTCCATGAAGAAGGACAAACATCACGAGGCAAAATGCACCAGCCACAGAAATCGACTCAGAAAGTTCGTTCTTGACTGTGGTATCCAGAACCATAAACAGGAAAATTAAAGCAAGTAGAAACCATCTAATCTTTTTGAAATTGTCTTCTGTGGTCATTATAAAAAATAATTAAAAGTGGTCATTCTTAACCTTTTTGTATTTTGAAATTTTGTGTTTGAGNTCTAAAATTCAAAATCTCTCCCACAAATACCAGTGAACTTCACCCTTCCCACAGCTCTTCTGATAATNCTCAAGATAATGTCCAAGTTTCCTCTTTTTATCTCTCTAAAAATAAACTTAGGACGGAAATAAAATCTAAAATAACAGTGTCTCAAAAATTTTGATATTTCCTCTGGCGACAGATAGAAATTCTTTAACACAGGCTTTCCAGCAGTAAAATGCTCATAATTTTCCGTCAGCAGTAAATTTCGTGCTCTCGCCTCCTCATATATTTCTGTACCAGGATAGGGTGTGAGAACTGAAAACTGAGCATAATCTGGATCGAGACTTAAAGCCAATTTCAACGTAGCTTTCATGTCTTCTTTTGTCTCCATCGGGGCACCAATTATAAATGAGCATATGGTCATTATCCCCGCTTTCTTTGTAAGCTCAATTGCCCTTCTCACGGTTTCAATTCTGATCCCCTTATTGTAGTAGCTGAGTATCTTCTCACTTGCAGATTCTACCCCATAGTAAATTGCCGCGCAACCAGCTTCCTTCATTTTCCTCAACAATTGCTCGCTCACAGTATCCACACGTGAAGAACAGCTCCAGCTAATCTCCAGCTTTCTCCTCTTTATTTCTTCACATATCGCCTCAACTCTTCGTTTGCTTAAGGTAAAGATGTCATCACTGAAGACAATGTGTCTCGCATCAAAATCACTCATTAGCCATTCTATTTCATCCACAACGTTCACTGCACTTCTGGCNCTGAAGCGTTTTCCCATAAAGAGAGATGTGCAACAATAGCGACAGGAAAAAGGACAGCCACGTGAGGTAATCACAGGAAAATGCTGAAGTTTGCGGCCGAGGACAGAGTATTTTTCAAGCGGCATCAAATCATATGCTGGAAAGGGAAGAGAGTCAAGGTCAGGAATGGGTTCGCGTAATCCCCCATGCACAATTTTGTCTCCCTTTTTGAAGATGATGCCTTTGATTCCATCAAGAGTTCTTCCGGATTCCATACTTTCTGCCACTTCAATAAGTGTTCTTTCACCCTCTCCAACGCAGACGGCGTCCACATATTTTTGGCTTATTGCATCAAACGGCCTGATTGAAACGTGAACTCCACCCAGGATTATGAAAACGCTTGGTAGGGCCTCTTTAATCTTTCTTGCATACCTGAGTGCTGCACTAAACGTTGGAGTGGTGGAAGTTATACCCACCATAAAGGAATTTTTCACCCTTTTTATCAGCTGATTGAAGTTTAATCTTTCCACCAAATCATCTATAATCTGTACTTTAAATCCCGCACTTNTGAGAGATGACGCCAGATAACCCAGTCCGAGAGGCGGGGTTGTTATGTCAAATCTCCCGGCAACCTCAACGTTTGCGAGTGGATTGATCAGTGTAATCATANGACAATACACTCTAAATTTAACTGCAATTTAATCTTTCTATCCTCCAGATACTTTCACAAAGCATAATTTTTTTTATAAATAAAAAACAAAATGTGACAAACCATCTTGTGTTTTGGCAAACTTTATTAAATCTTCTATAGAAATAAACAAGTGGCAGCAAGCTTGGAATTTCTGAATGTGACAAACCCTCCAATGTTCTTTGTCTGTATCTTCGCACTCTGTTTTTCAATAGGATTTGTGGCTATAATAGCCGGCACAGGCGGGGGTGTGTTATTCACATCCCTACTTCTTGGATTTACATCAATCCACCCAGATATTGTTAGAGCTACTGGACTTCTTGCCGCTATTTCTGGTACGAGAATTGGATCCCAGAATTATCTGCGAAACATCGCCAATATAAGGCTCGCTCTTTTCCTTGCTGCTCCATACACTTTATTTGCTGTTTGTGGAGCATACTTTGGGCTCTACTTGACCAAGCATTTCGGTCAGACTGGAGTCGCGTTACTCAAACTCGTGCTTGGAGTTATTATCATATGCATCGGAGTGATCTACATTTTTATTAAAAAGTCCGAATATCCAGAAGGTAAAAGTGACAGAATAACCAGAAAACTGGGTTTGGAAATACCTTATTACGAGAGATCCTTGGATAGAATCATTGATTACAGACTCAGAAATGCTCCACTCGCCTTTATTTTATGCTGTGGAATTGGATTTATTTCTGGAACCTTTGGACTTGGTGCTGGCTGGGCAATTGGACCGACAATTAATCTTGTGATGCTTGCACCCCTGAAAGTTGCTACTACAACCAGTGCCGTTGTTATCAGTATTGGAGACACTGCCGCAGTTTTTCCATACCTTATGTCTGGCTCCATAATTCCCATTTTTGCAATTCCAGCAATAACAGGACTCATGAGTGGCGCAAGAGTGGGCTCTACAGTTGCAGTGAGGATTAGAGCCAAGTATGTAAGATATATTCTAACTCTNCTCCTTCTTTTTGCAGGGATAAAACTTGTTTTGGTGGGANTATGGATGCTGGAATCGTAAATCCACCGCTTGAAGGTAGAATCTACGGAGAAATCAGTGGCTGGATGACGGTAATTGGGATAATAATAAGTATTGCAGGTG
>MTNC01000008.1 GCA_002010285.1 Archaeoglobus sp. JdFR-41
AAAAATATTAAATAAAAAATTAAATCAGACCCTTTTCTTTATAGTACTTCTCAGCTCCAGGATGAAGTGGAATTGGCATACCTTCGAGTGCTGTTTCGAGTGTTATATCTTCAGCTCTCTTGTGAGCGGAAACAAGAACATCCCTGTGCTCGAAAATTGCTTTGGTTACCTTGTAAATCACGTCTTCTGGAATATCCTCTCTNGTAACGAGCATCGCAAGCACAGCAACAGTTTTCACATCTTCATCCTGTCCTTTATAAGTCCCCGCAGGGATCGTGTGCTGAACGTAGAACTTATACTTCTCGCTCAGCTTCTTGTATATCTCGTCCGGAACTTCCACAATCATGACGTCTCTTACTGCTGCCACATCGCTAACAGCTGCAGTTGGAACTCCTGCAACTATGAACCCCGCATCAATAGTCTTATCCTTGAGTCCGTCTGCAACTTCCTTAAAATCTCTATACTCGATGTTTGTGTTCGTCTCGTCAATTCCAGCAGCTTCGAGAATCTGGAGAGCGTCAACAGCTGTACCACTTCCTGGGGCACCAACTGCCACTTTCTTTCCTTTTAGGTCATAGACAGTCTTAATACCACTTTCCTTGANTGTAACTATCTGTATCACCTCAGGATAAAGTGTGGCTATACCTCTCATGTTCTTTACTGGGTTGTCTGCGAACATCTCTAATCCATTGTAGGCATAATAAGCGACATCATTCTGAAGTAGTGCAAGTTCTGCCTCACCATTGCCGATCTTTCTCGCATTTGTTACAGAAGCTCCTGAAGTAACTGCCGTTGCTTTTACACCTTCAGCATACTCATTTATTGCGGTTGCCATTGCCCCACCAATAGGATAGTAAGTCCCCGCAGAACCACCAGTTAAAATTGTTAACTGAGCTTCCTCTATTTGCGGAGTTTCTGGTTGTGTTTGCTGCTGGCATCCTGCAAGCAGCAGAGCTGCTCCAAGAACCATCAAAATCAGATACTTTTTCATCTCATCATCACCGGTCTGCCATCTTTAATATACTTTATAAAATTAACTATTACAAGTATGACTACCCCAGCAAATTTATGCTGAATTGATGGAGACAGTATTAATATCCCCGAAATAATGGCAAGAATTCTCTGATAACCACTTAATCTTCCACTCATGTATCCAATTGTTCCCGCATTGACTGCAAATATTCCCAGCATCACACTTCCCATCGTTAGCAGAAGAGACATCAGACCACTAAGAGAGGGTGTAACTCCTATCAGCAGGAGAGATGGAGTAAAAATGAAAANGTAGGGGACTATATACTTACCTATACCGATTTTAAAGGCATTCAGTCCTGTTTTCCATGGATCACTTCCAGCAATCGCAGAGCCGGCGTATGCAGCGAGAGCTACAGGAGGTGTAAGATCTGCTGCTACCCCAAAATAAAAGACAAACATATGAGCCGGGAGTATAAGCTCCGGAAACTGGTGTATAAAGTCCCTAACATTCAATCCATAGCTTGCTGCCATGAATGTGATTATGGCAGGAGCTGCAATTGTGCTGGTGATTATGTAATTAGCAGTCGTCGGCACACCCATTCCCAGAACCAGTGAGACCAGCATTGTGAGCAACAGAATGAGTATAAGCTGCCCCTGTGAGATATCAATAGCCGCAGCAGCGATTTTGAAGCCAAGACCTGTGAGAGTTACAACACCCACTATTATTCCAGCAGATGCGCATGCCAGTGCAACAGCAACTGCACTCCTCCCTCCATGGCTCAGCGCCTCGACAAGAGTTTCCGCTACATCTTCTACCACTTCATTCCATTTTCTCTCCCTTCTTTTTAGATTGATATAAAAAGGTTTCAGCACTATAATCGCAACTACTACAAGAATCGCATAAACAGCTGCCAGAAGCGGAGTATACCCGCTTACAAGCATATAGATTATCACGAATACCGGTATTAGGTAATACCAACCTCCTCTCAGCACATCAAAGAATCCCGGTAGCTCCTCTTTTGGCAAACCTCTAAGATTTTCCTTTCTTGCTTCAAGATCCACAGCCGTGAAAACCCCAAAGAAGTATAGAAACGCAGGTATCATCGCAGCATACACTATGTTTATATAAGGCATACCAACAAATTCAGCCATTATGAAAGCAGCAGCCCCCATTATCGGTGGCATAATCTGTCCACCTGTGGATGCTGCAGGTTCTACTGCCCCAGCAAACTCAGGTCTGTAGCCGGCTTTCTTCATTAGTGGTATCGTGAATGATCCCGTGGTAACAGTGTTTGCAACAGAGCTTCCAGATATAGTTCCCATCAAGGCACTCGATACAACTGCTGCTTTTGCCGGTCCACCTACAAGTCTGCCTGTAAGAGCAAAAGCAAGATCTATAAAGAACTTTCCAGCACCAGATTTCTCGAGAAAAGCCCCGAAAATTATGAACAGAATTACGAAGGTAGCTGAAACTGTTAAAGGAGTGCCAAAAATTCCTTCCTTTGTGAGATAGAGATGCTCGAGCACTTCCTTCCATGTGTATGCTTTATGGTCTATCAGAGGTAAAAAATTACCAAATTTGGCGTACAGAATGAAAACAATTGCGATTACAACAAGTGCCGGATTTACAACCCTTCGTGTGGCTTCAAGGACGAGAATTATTCCAAGAGCTGAAATCACGTAATCCATNGTGTTAAATCCGATTGCAGCTCTGTGAAGGAGACCCTCATAATTTATGGCAATATAAAGAGCTGTGTACGATGCCACACAGGCGAGAACAACATCGTAAAGAGGTATTTTTGTTGAACTTTTACCTCTTCTTGCTGGGAACAGGAGGAAAGCGAGAGCGAGTACAAATGCAAGATGTATAGATTTAACAATATCTATCGGGAGAAGACCNGTGTAAGATCCGTTTGCGATGTGAAATGCAGCAAAAAGCGAGGAAACAGTCACAATGAGAATTGCCTGTTTACCCGAAAGCTCCCTCTCATGAAAAAATTTTCTTTCCAGCTTTGTTACATCAATGGTCTCCTCTCCACCAATACTGGTCAGCCTTCCACCCCCAGTACTGGATGGAGGGTATGGCTACTATTTTTATATCTATCCTTTTTCCCAGTGATGCAAGTTTCAACACTGTATCTCCCACAGTTAGAGTATAATCATTCACGGGATCTGTTGAGATTGGTATATCGTCAAACTCTCTGTCCAGGTAGTACACCATCCATTCTTCCCCGTTTATCACTTCAAATGAGAAGTTTCCAGTACTTGGAAGTCCCCAACCAGCTGATCTGGTCAGTGTTTTTATCAGGTGAATTTTGCCTTCCCGTACCTCGTAGATTTCAATCCATCTGCAGAGTTCCACTGAGTGGATGAAAGAGATTTCAAACTTTCTGTGGTCTGACACGGGAATGAGAACGGTCCTGTTTCCAGATATTTCAATGACCTGAACAGGACTAAGAAAAATAATAAGGACTGCAATAAAAATTGAGAGNGATACCCACTTCTTTGTCGAAATGACAACTTTCACAACTACGCTAACCACGATTAATTTTTAAAGACTGCGGGTAAGGTCACTCTGGTGATTGGATGATTTGGGAAAGTGCGGTGGAAATTGTTGAGAAGCTCAGAGGTGGGGAATACAAGGCAAGTGAGGTTGTTCAGGAATGCATGGATAGAATTGAAAAACTGAATTCTGAAATAAACGCTTTTGTCTGGATAAACGAGAGAGCTGTTGAAGAGGCAAAGAAACTTGAGAGAGAAGACACACCTCTCGGTGGATTGCCAGTTGCTGTAAAGGACAACGTGGAAACAAAAGGAATTCCCACCACCTATGGTTCAAAACTTTTTGAAAATTACATTCCTGAGGAAGATGCTGTCATTGTTGAGAGATTGAAAAAGGCTGGAGCAGTGATAATTGGTAAAACAAATTTACCTGAACTTGGACTGATAGCCTACACTGACAGTCCTCTTTTTGGTGTAACAAAAAACCCCTGGGATTTGAATAGAACTGTTGGTGGATCCAGTGGAGGTAGTGCTGCTGCTGTTGCTGCTGGAATGGTTCCGGTTGCAACGGGGAACGATGGTGGGGGCAGCATAAGGATACCCGCTTCATTCTGTGGGCTTTACGGACTCAAACCAAATTCAGGTAGAATTCCCATGTACCCATCGATGCCAATCTTTGTTGGTCTCGCTGCTGAAGGTTTCCTGACAAGATACGTGGAGGATACAGCACTTCTCCTTGATCTGACTGCTGGTAGAGATGAAAGAGACATGCTTTCTCTCCCAAAAATAGAGAGTTACATGGAAGCAATAAAAGAAGAGCCAGACGGTTTGAAGTTTGCATTTTCCCCCGATCTTGGATACGCAACTGTTGATCCGGAAGTGGAAGAGATCGTCAGAAAAGCCGCATTTCGTTTCGAGAAATTTGGAGAGGTAGAGGAGGTTAAACTATCAGTTCCTAATCTGGAACCCGAGCTTGTTACGAAAGTTGTGCTGGAAGTCGTGACCTTCATCGGAGAAAAACTTGAAGAATGGAAACAGTACGCATATCCATTTTACCTCGGTTTCCTGGCTCTTGCAGACTCGGTCACCTATAAGGATTACATCAAGATACAAGAGAGGATTATGGAACTGTGGAAGTCTTTACGTCCAGTATTCGAAAATTACGACTTTCTGATAACACCCACAGTTGCAGTACCGCCTTTCGAAATTGGATTTCCAGGAGTAAATGAAATTGCCGGCGAGACTGTAACCCCTATAGGGTGGATGCCGTTCACGTATCCTTTTAATTTTACATCACAACCAGCAGCTTCAATTCCAGCGGGATTCACAAAAGATGGATTGCCTGTGGGTATGCAGATAGTTGGAAGACACTTTGATGAAGCTGGAATACTCAGGGTGTCGAAAGCGTACCAAGACAACTGGCCCTGGCAGGATAAGAAGCCGAAAGTGTGAGTTAACTTCTCCTCCCATTTTTTNANGGTTTGAAATTTGGGATTTGCTTAGGGACTACAACTCTATAAATTCTCCCGTTCTTCCGTAAACTTTCAAACCTTCAATTTTTTCGAGTTCCTCAGCAAACTCGTNAGACATGAGAATTTCAAGGAAATTTCTGACTGGATCCCTACTTAGTCTATCCTTCCTTATTACAAAATCGTACTCTTCACTTCGAAGAGGTATGAAATCCAGATTATATCTTGCGGCAACGGTTTTTATTCCCACGCCAACATCAACTTTGCCTGTAGCAACTGCAACAGCCACAGAAGTATGTGTTTTTGCCTCAATTTCATATCCGGAAATCATTTTCTTTAATTCTTCAAAACTTATCCCTTTTTTATCGGAAAGTTCTTTCAGAGCCGAATCAAGCAGAACTCTAGTCCCAGAACCCCTGTTTCTGTTTATGAATTTCACATCATCTCTCAACAAATCTTCGAATCCTTCTATTCCCTTGGGGTTACCCTTCTTCACTATAAAGCCCTGTTCTCGCAGGTAACCCTTCACGAGGATGACGTTTCTCACTCCAAGTTTTTTCATCACTGGCAGATTGTACTCACCACTCTCATCGAGTAGATGCGTCCCTGCAATATCTGCCTCTCCTCTTTTTATGGCAAGCAAACCTGATGTGGAGCCGACATTTATGACTTTAGCTATCAGAGGTTTTCTCTTTCTTAGTATTTTAAGTATGAGATCGACACCGATACAGTGACTTCCAATTATCACAAGATCTGCCGGTTTTAATTTACTGAACAGCTTAACCTCAACCTCCTCTCCTTCTTCAAGCATAACCGTGTTTTCGGGGATCTCAATGAACCCATCTGTCAAAGCAAGAGCTGTGATTGAGCCACTGTATGACCCACTTACGGGATATGCGGTATAGCCCCATGTACCTCTGACCAGATTGACGGGAAGAAACTCCCTTCTCCCNTCACTGGAGAACGTCCTGACAGCAAGTTTTGCTTGAATCTCTTCCCTTTCAATTTCGCGAATTCCAGCGAGCTTCCTTATCAAAGGGGCTACTAAAATCTCGAAAACCGTGAGAGCCGAAGTCGGATATCCAGGCAGACCGAAGACCGGTTTTCCGTTGCATAGCGCTATGACAGCAGGTTTGCCAGGTTTTACAGCAATACCGTGTACGATTACACCGGGATCGAATTTATCGAGAATATCGTAGATCATGTCACCCACTCCAGCAGAGGTTCCTCCACTGGTTATTACGATGTCAGCAGTCTTCAGCCCTTCTGCAATCTTTTCCTCAATCTCATTTTTACAGTCTTTGGTAATTCCCAGGAAAATTGCTTTTCCACCATTCTCTTCAATTGCAGAACACAGAGCATAGGAATTGACGTCATATATCTTTCCATATTCGAGTTCTTTTCCCGGCTCAACGAGCTCATTACCCGTAGATATCACAGCAATAACAGGTTTGCGGTAAACCGCAATACTCCTGACTCCACATGCAGCCAGCACACCAACGTCTCTGTGAGTTATCTCTGAACCTTCTCTTAAAATCAGTTCACCTGCCATAATGTCACTGCCAGCAGCCATTATGTTCTCTCCAGGTGAAACAGGTCTGAATATTTCAACATACTCTCCTGCATTCCTTGTGTATTCCACCATTACAACAGCATCCGCTCCAGCAGGCATTGCTGCCCCAGTTGCTATTTCGACAGCAGTTCCAGAAACAATTCTAATCTCTGTTTTCTGTCCCGCTTCCACCTCACCGATAATTTTCAGCCTGACAGGTTTATCCTCATCAGCTGTGAATGTGTCTTTAGCCTGGACTGCAAAACCATCCATGGTCGCTCTGTCAAATGGTGGGACGTCTGACACTGCGTAGATGTCTTCTGCACAAATTCTACCTGTAGCATTTTCTATCAATACCTTTTCAACCTGAGGTTTCGGAGAATAAAATCTGTACAGTCTGTCAACAGCTTCTTTAATCGAAACAACTTCTCTGAATATTTTTCTTGCCATTGTTCTCATTCATCACACCTCCAGCGGCTCCGTTATATCCCTTACTAATGTAACCTCTACTTTCTCTCCCTCTTCAAACCCTTCCCTCTCTTCGGGAACTGTGAGNAGAGCATTTGCTCTGACAAATGAAGTTAGAATGCCAGAACCAGAGGTTCTTATGGGGATAATTCTACCATTTTCCCACCTAACCCTGGCATTTGTTCTTATTCCAACCTCGGATGGTACACGAGCTTCAAGAATTCCACTTACAGTGCTCCATTTTCTTGCAACAATCTTTACCCCATTTAGTGCGTAAAGAACGGGTAGTGCAATTATGTAGAATCCCAGGAGAGCGGCTGATGGAGACCCTGGAAGCATGAATACCGGTTTTCCATCNACTACACCTCCACCAGTCGGCATTCCAGGTTTCATGGCCACTCCATGAAAGATTACTTTTCCATATCTATCGATGACCTCCGGAACAAGATCGCTCTCCCCGACTGAAGTCCCACCCGTAAAAATTACTACATCGTATTTGAGTGCTTTCAGCAGTTTATCTTCAATATCCCCAATACTGTCTCTCGCTATTCCCAGTGAAACAGCTTTAAACCCCTCATCCTTTACCGCNTTGCAGATCATTGGATTGTTGGAGTTGTAAATCTTCCCGTATTCCAGTTTTTCTTCCAGATTTACCAGTTCATTACCCGTAGATATCACAGCAATAACAGGTTTGCGGTAAACTGTAACCTNACGAAAACCAAGGGACGCAAGAACTCCAGCATCCTGTGGCTGCAGAATTTCACCTTTTCGTAACACGATTTCTCCTTCCCTTATATCTTCACCTNTCAGAGAGACATTTTTTCCAGGTGTGACCGATTTCAAAATCTCGACATACTCTCCTGCATTCCTTGTGTATTCCACCATTACAACAGCATCCGCTCCAGCAGGCATTGCTGCCCCAGTTGCAATCATTACAGCCTCCCCTTCATTCACAGCTATGTCGGGACTTTCACCAATCCCAATTTTTCCAGATTTTCTCAAAAGGATGGGATTTGACAATGACGCTCCAAACGTATCAGAGGCTCTTACGGCAAACCCATCCATCGCTGCTCTGTCAAATGGTGGGATGTCTAAAGGGGAAACAACGTCCTCAGCAAGAACGTGTGAGTAACAGTCATAAACGCTTACACTCACACTCTCAAGAATGTCTATCGCAGAGACCATTTTTTGAATTGCGGAGTCAACATTTGTACGGGATTTAAATCCAATACCCCTTACCATTATTTCCGGTGAAACATATCGCTATTTATCTATTTTGATTGAAAAATAGCGAGGAATTGGCAGATGAGGGTCAGGTATACAAGATCTCGAGTCTACTTTTTGTAGAATTTTATAGTAAATCCATTTGTAGAAATACTCGTTATTACGTCCCACTCACTGGAATAATACTTCCTGTAAATGGAAAGAATGTGCTCCGAAAGAAATTCGCTTACTTCTTTCCTCCTCATTGTGTGTTCGCAGAAAAATTGTATCCACTTCTCCCCTTTGGTTATCTCTACGTAATCAACTCTGTTGAGTATTGTCCATCCCTTCTTAACAGTTTCAAGAAATTCTTCGAGCGTGATCTCGGGGAAGGGTTTTTTAAGGAACCACTCTACAGCAGTTTCCATCATACTCTCCTCTATTGCTTTTTTGACATCCCCACAAACGAGATACATGTACTGACTCTTCCCACAACCGGTAAAATCAAGATTGCGAATTAGATTGATAAGGAGTACATCATTTTCTGTGAGATGTGCGTCTTTACTATCAAGAAGTTTCAAAGCAGCTTCTATAACCTCGTTCATACCTCCATATTTTTCTCTATATTTTTCCAGAATTTTAAAAGCTTCNTCACTCAGAGTGGTCTGAAGTCTCCTTTTAGGCATTAAAATGCCGTCTACCTNGGATAAAATAAACATTACGATTGAATATTAAACAAAGGGAACTGCATGCCACAAGGTTTAATTAGTCTTGCGCCTATATAGTAATGGTGGGCTAGGCCGGGGGGTTCGGCGTCCCCTGTAACCCGAAACCGTCGACATGCGGGGGCCGAAGCCGAGGGGAGGCTCGCTGAGCAGGCATTTAGCATCTCCCGGCTCCGCAGAGTCCCCGTCCCGGAGGGTCGGCGGTTATGGCCGGGCTTTCCGGAGGGAATGTCCGCCATATTTACCGGGGGGATCGGCCCAGGCCCGGAAGGGAGCAGGCTTACCCCGGACGACCGACGCTTCCGGGGTTGCGGGGAGGAGGAGTCTGGAGTCTTAGCTGGTGCCTGCAAGGCGAGTCGACCCGAGGCGTGCCCACCTCTTATTCTTAGACTACTTCTTTAAAAACTCCCAAGACTTGTGTACTTAGCTCAGTTACAAGTAAGTTTTACAACAAAATCTCAAGCGCTTTTAAAGAAAAATAGTAAAATTTTTTACGGAAACACTGCAAAAGGAAGCATGGATGTAAACTTCCTTCTCTTCGCCTCAGCTATTGTGGGTTTCTATGTTGCGTGGAATATTGGAGCGAATGATGCTGCTAACTCGATGGCTACCTCATACGGTAGCAGAGCTCTAACTCTGAAACAAATTGTTATTATTGCGAGTATTCTGGAGTTTACTGGAGCAGCATTTTTTGGGAAAAAAGTTACACATACAATTGCAAAGGGGATAGTCCCAATCGAGATGATGGATCCCCACCTTGTTGCACTCGGAGCTCTGGCAGCATTACTATCGGCTGGTTTCTGGATTACAATCTCGACATATTATCACCTTCCGATTTCAACCACTCATTCAATAGTCGGAGCCATGCTCGGTTTTGGTCTTGCAGCAGTCTCACAGCAGTACATAACGCTAGACCAGATCCAGTGGGGAGTTCTTGCTAAAATAATTGTAAGCTGGATAATTTCACCTCTCATGGGCGCAGCTCTCGCATTCACGGTTTTCTCCCTCATCAGATTTCTGCTACTTGAAAGATTTACGAGTGCAGGAGTTGAACATGTTTTCAGGTATCTCCAGGTTATTACAGCCTGTTATATGGCATTTGCTCATGGTAGCAATGATGTTGCAAATGCCACTGGTCCAATTGCAGCAATTCTTGGCTATTCCACAGAGATGCCTTTCTGGGTTCTGATGTTTGGTGGGCTGGGTATAGCAGTTGGTATTGCCACATGGGGCTACAGGGTTATCGAGACTGTGGGTAAACACATAACTGAGTTAACGTTCACAAGAGGTTTTTCTGCAGAATTTGCGACAGCAACGACAGTTTTACTTGCATCATCTCTGGGGATGCCAATCTCGACAACTCACACGCTTGTTGGTAGTGTTATAGGGGTTGGAATAGCCGGTGGACTGGCAAGCGTAAATCTTGACATCGTAAAAAGGATTATATTGTCTTGGATATTAACGGTTCCAGTAGCAGCGATGCTTGCGATAAGCCTCTACACAGTGATGGTGGTGTTCATATGAAGTTCTTCAGATCAGTTGGAGAGATATTCGGATACTCACCATTCAGATCTCTGACTCTTCATGCCCAACTCTGTGGCAGAGCCGTTGGTTTACTTCAGCAGCAGTTTGAGGCTTACCACAGGGGTGATTTTGAGGAAGTGGAGAAGCTGCGAGACGAGATTGATGAACTTGAACATCATGCAGACCAGATCAAAGAGGAAATTAGAGGAAACGTAACCAAATCTCTTATGATGCCCGTAGATAGACACGACCTACTCGAATTCCTGAAGGTCCAAGATGATATTATCAACAACTGCGAGCACGTTGGCCACATGCTGACTTTCAGGAAGGTAAATGCTCCAGCAGATATCTGGGACGAGTTCCACATTCTCCTTTCAAAAATTATGGAAGCAATCAATGAATATGAAGCAATGGTTGATCACATAAATAGACTTGTTGCATCCTCATTCACGAAAAAGGAAGTTAGCAAAGCGCTCAGGCATGTACCAGAAGTTGAACAGATCGAGCACGAATGTGATCTTGTTCAGATAGGACTTCATACGAAGCTTTTCAATTCTGACATGAACCCGGTTGATATACACCTTATGGTTCAATGGGTTGTGCACCTTGGATTCATAGCCAATGCCGCTGCAAGAGCTGCAGACCGGTTCAGGATCATGATTCTGGGAAGGTAGGCTGATCAACGAGTGTAGTAATTGTAAATAGCCGTCGCTAGGCCAGCGATCATGGGAGCGAGGAAGAATCCACCAATTCCCCCTACTATACCCCCGCCAACAAAAGCGAGAAGAAGCACGAGGGGATGGATTTTCGATCTGTACCCCAGGAACTGTGGGCGGATTATCAATTCGGGTATTATGTANAGAAAAACAACACCTGTTGCCAGGAAAACAAGAGCCGTGTGAGGGTCATGTAAAAACAGGTAGAGTGAAACGGGGAGTATTACCATCCACTCAGCAAAAATTGGAATGAGTGCTGCGAGAAACATCAGACCGGAGAGGAGNGGAGCAAATGGTACTTTAAAGTATATAAAAAATGGCAGACTTGCAAGACCGATTAGCATTGCAACTATAAAATTCCCGAACCACAGCGCGAGATATGTTTCATCAAGTTCTTTTATAAATATCCTAAATTCATCTCTTACATCCTCTGGAATTATTCTAACNGTTCTCTCGATGAAACGTTCTGAATCAGTTAAAGCGTAGAAACAGACAATCACAGAGACCACGAAGTTGATGGCAAAGAGACTCAATTTCTTCGTTATCTCAACAGCTGAAATCTGGAATGTAGATTGAATGAGTGANACCGTGGACGGAAAGATTTGNCTTACAAATTCCTCGACATTGTCCTCAAACCCCAGATTTTTTAGTATCAGTATCAGCTCCTCCTCAAAAACTTTGTAATGAGTAATTATGTAAGCTGCTTGATTCAAACCTTGAAAAACAGCGTAAAACATGAGTATAGAGATAGGTATAATAACAAATCCCGTTGCCAGAAGAGATGATACATACTTGCCAGCAAATTCCAGCCTTTTTTTCATAGGTTTGGCAACGTAAGCAAAAACAATACCCATAACTATACCATCAAAAAGTGGTGAGAAGTAATAGAACGTGAGTGCAATGATGAGAAGAATTAGACTAAGAAGTGCAGCAGTCCAGGTTTTTCGGGAATCCATATCAAGATTTACACTTTCTCTTTATGTAACTAACGGTCTTCCGGAGAATGCCATTCAGAGTGAGAATTTCATGCTGTCTAACTTTTGCTCTACCAAGCACTCTTCTGAAAACAACAATTGTTCGACGAATTCTGTGAGGAGGNTACTGAACAGTCTTTAGCATTTCAACGAGGTTAGAGAGAAAAACCTCAATCTCTTCCACAGTTGCATATTTTTCCGGTTTTTTTGAGAGTTTGATCTTCGAGATCTCGTAGAGTATTACAGCTGCTGCATGGCTGACATTCATTACAGGATACTCAGGAGAGGTCGGAATGTTCACTATTGCGTGACACAGCTCTATTTCGTCGCTTAATAAACCAAAATCCTCTCTACCAAACAAAATTGCTGTCTTCCCAGCCCTCTTCAAAAGATTGGAGAGATCCTCAGGACTGAGCACTGGCTGCCTGAAATACCTGTATTCACCTGCTGTTATTCCGGTGGTTCCTATGACGTGATTCATTTTCGAGAGAAAACCTTGGAGATCGTCAATATAGANAGCTCTGTCGAGTAAATCTCTTGCATGTGAAGCTGTACTATACGTTCTGTCGTCTATCATACACCTGTATAAGCAGAGATTCTTNAAACCAAAATTCTTTGCAGCTCTCGCGATGAAGCCAACGTTTTCTGGAATTTTCAGCTCAACAAGTACTATGTAGATGTTGCCAAAGTTTTCTGATTGATTGATGTGCGCATTAACTCTATCCATGTGGGGAGTGGCACACCACGCATTTAACACCTGTGTGGTGATCCTCACCTACTGTATGGATGNCTTCTCTGCCCTCTACATCCTTGTGGCAAGTCAAACAAGCGTCTCTTGAAGAATCAACAACAATACTATCCGCAGTTCTGTAGCGGGAATGATCATAGCCGACACCATGGCAGACTTCACACTCCAGTGATGAATGGTTACCGGAGATCAGGGCTTTGTAAACTTCAAAGTGGCACTCTCCGCAGACGAACTTCTCCATATACTTTGGTTTTTTTGTTTCCTCCTCTACAAGCCATCCTGAGATACTTTTCTCCTTTATGATGGGAGAAATCGCAAAAACATAGGTAAAAAGCACTCCATAAACCAGCAGAGCGAACAAGAAACTCAGAAAAAGCACTTTTTTCTTCATCTCACTCCACCACCGACGTATCCAGGTTTATGTAAAACACCCTCGGAAATGTACCCTCCTCAGGTTTCAGAACTGCGACTCTGTTCTCTTCGAGAAGTCTGTAAACTTCACTGTTTTTATCATTAACATCCCCGAACACTCTCGCGTCTGTCGGGCATGCAAGGACACAGGCAGGTTGCAAACCTCTTTTAACTCTGTGATAACAGAACGTGCACTTATCTGTAACCTTCTGTTCCGGATGGAGATACGTGGCACCGTAGGGACATGCGGTGATACAGTACTTACACCCTATGCATGTGTTTTTATCCACCAGCACNACTCCTTCTTCAGTGTGGAANCTTGCATAAACAGGACAAACATTCAGACAGGGAGCGTTGCTGCATTGGTTGCAGAGTTTTGGCACGTAAAAAACTTCACCATATTTCCACTCTGCTTCCAGAAATGGATTTTCAACAGTGTTCATCACAATTTTCTGCACTTCAGTTCTGCTAAATGGAACACCNGTCTCAACAGAGTATCCCTCTATCCAGGTTCTTGAGACCGGAATTTTGGTAGGAACATCGTTTTCTATCTTGCATGCTATAACACACTGACCACATCCTATGCACCTGTCAACGTCAATAACCATCGCATAGCTGACTTTTGCTCCCTCTGAAACCGAATTCTGAGCATCTGCAAGCATGGATAATACCGAAATTCCTGGAATCGTTACAAGACCNTTAATGAAGTCTCTTCTTCTCATTTTCATCCCTCCATGGGGAGAACCCTGTATAAAACATAGTAAAGCAAAACCATCAGCGCAAGAAAACCTGACGCNGCCATGATCTCAAAGGGGTGGACACTCATTGCTGGCACACCAATTCCCGATATCAACTTCAAAACCTGTCCCCCCATAACCAAGTCAATTCGAAGGAAAAATATACCCACAACTGTCAGAAAAGCTGCTACAAAAAGACCATCAATACTTCTCCCAGCAGGACTTGCAAGAATCGCTATTGGAATCAGCAATCCTATGAACACTTCGATAATCCAGAAATTAAAGGCGTAGGGTCCAGTTAGAAAAACGCTAACAGCCTCATTCGAAAACCAGCCAGCTGTAGGATATGCTTTTATTATTATTTTCCACGCTGTAAAGAAAACCGTAACCACAAGTGAAAATCCAAGAATGAATCTTAACATCTGAAGAGCTTCGTATCTCTCACCAGTGATTCTTGACCCTTTTATCCAGTCTGCAAGAACGGCTGCAAGTATTGTCAGTGAAGCTCCAGAAACAATAGCTGAAAGTATGAAGTAGATGGGCAAGAGTGCACCATGCCAGAACGGGAGATAATTTACAGCAAACAGTGCCCCAAGATTGCTGTGAGCAATAATCGCAGTCACAACCGTGGCAAACCCGATAGCTTTGGCAAACTGTTTGTTTGTCTCTCTATCAAATTTCAAAAATGAAATGTTGAGAAATTGCAGGGATGCTATTTTTCCAACTAANCCTCTCAAACCACCCTCCTCTGCTTGCTTTACAAGATCGTCCCGGAAGTAAAACCAGATTTCAACGATAAGAAATATCACGTAAAGAACATAAAACATTATCATCCAGAACATTACACTCATGGGATTTGTATGACCGATGAGGGCAAAATATCCCCTCTCAATTCTTTCAATCTCGAGTCCGATTGTCATGAGACCCACAAGAATCGTTACGAGTGCCAGGATCAGCCCCTCTTTTACAATTGGCTCAAGCTGTCTGATGTTAAAAACCTCTCCAAGGGATGCAACAATGCACAGCCCCGTAGTTGAAACGACAAAGAAAACGTAGAGAGCTACAAGCAATTTCCACGGCATACCAAGGGCCGACTCATACGGCTCAACTGGCATGAGGGTTTCAAAATGAATTTGATAAATTCCAAGTGCACCAATCAAAACGATAAGCAGAAGGAATCCTACGGCAGCGATCTCTGAGTATCTCATCTCTCCACCCCCGTGGCTCGTGAACCTTGAAATTTTTAACTTTTTCCAAATTTACTCAAGAAACTGGTTCCTCTTTCTGTAATCTGATTCGAGAAGATACCGGAGATTCTGTAACTTATCGATGAGAACTGTAAGGTGAGTTTACGGGGATTGTTAAGCAAATGCGGTAAGCTGGTTCGAATGCGGAAGTTAACAAACGCAGAAACCAAGTAATATTTTAAATTAAAATTATACAAAAATTATTGAGGAATATGCTCAGGGGGTCTTACAGCTTTCATTTTCATCGCTTCTTGTTCACAGCCCACAACACAAACGCCACATCCAAAACATTTCTCCTCATTAACTCTTGCTACATCATCCAGCTCAATAGCATCGAAATGGCACCTCTCAACGCACGTCCCACAAGCTATGCAGAGGTCCTCATCCACATAAGCGACATATCTGCTTTTCTCAAGGAGTGACTCTATTGGAACATCGGCTCCTCTTGCAGCAAGGAAAAATTCACAGCAATCACTGCAGCAGTTGCAGTTCACTGTAACTCTGCGATCCACAATTTTAGCTGTGTTGGGCCATGTGTGGATCAGCCCGTCTTTTTCGATTTCGTCTATCAGTTCAAGTGCTTCTTCAAGGCTCAGTTCTCTCCCGGAACCTCGTGCAATCACGTACTCCGCTCCTCTACCAACCTGAATGCAGTGCCATGTTTTTGTTTCATCTGTATAACTGCACCCATTCGCAGCTAAAACTGTAACNTTTCTACACGAACAGGGAACAACAGCTATTTTCTCCTGAGCTTTAAGCATTTCCTTTATGTTTTCGTATGGCAAGACATCTGGCAGATCTTTTATTGCTCCGTAAGCAGGAACAACTCTCCAGACCTTAAATCCAGCAGAGGATAAGAACTTTCCAAGCATTGGATGAGCTTCCTTCTCTCCAAACTCCTCCCACATTTTCGCATACTCGGGGTCTTTCATATGCTGCGATGCAAGTGTTGCGTCATGGAGCTGAATCAAATCTCTNGCAAATCTATAGTAATCCNTTTTTTGAAAATCCTTGGGGAATACAACTCCCTTGAAAAAAAGTTTCTCAAGAATCTCCCCGACCTTTTCTCTGCTCATTCCAACTTTCTCTGCAACCTCATCGACGCTTCCTGGAAGAGCTGCAGCAATTTTAGCCTCTTCCTCATCCATAAGGTATTCAAGAATCTTTCTAAGTCTCTCAGAAGTCGGAAATCCCAGTTTTTGCATCAGAATCTCGTAGGTCATGGTAGTTAATTTTCATTACATTTTTAAACTTTTCTGGAATTCCAACTTCTTCACACATCTCGGAATTAAAAATCTAATCCTCAGCTGCGTTCCCATATTCTGCGAGGATTATACCGAGAATTGTAAGAGAACCACCAATTGCAGTGAAAATCCCGATCTCCTCTCCAAGTGTGAAGTATGCTATAATTGCTGTGAAAAGTGGTACTAAGTACACATAGGCNGCAACAACTGTTGATTCCATAACTAACTGCAAGTGCGTAGTACCAGACCAGATATGCAAATACTGAACACAAAACTGAAAGATACAGTATTGCAAAAATTGTATGTGTACTGACTGGAAACTGAATACCTTCCCAGAGAGCAAACGGAAAGAGTAGAAGAACTCCTATTAAAAACACATTGGCAGTTAGATTTTCTGAACCGTATTTAGTTAGAGTCTTTTTTCCGAGAATTGTATAAACTGCCCAGAGGAGACCATCGAGGATCATGAGCAAATCCCCATAGAGAGTCTTTGAGGTGAAGAACTCAAAACTACCTTTGGAAACAACAAGTATGATACCGATGAACGAGAGGAGAATACCAACTCCCCGAGGAAGCGTTAGCTTCTCGCCAGTGATAAAGGCAAAAATTGCAACAAAGAGTACAGAGGTGTTTATGAGAATTGAAGCATTTGTAGCTGTGGTGAATAAAAGTGCAAGAAATTGAATGGNATAGAGTAATGAAACTCCTGTAAGAGCGAGAATTGTAACGGCGATTAGATCTGATTTCGCAGGGAAGCTGAAATTCCCCCTCGCATACACATATGCTGTAAGTAATGGTGATGCCAGAAGAAACCTATAGAATGCGAGATTAAATGGCCCTATTTCGTTAAGCCCTATCTTTATGAAGATAAATGAGCCCGCCCAAATTATCATCGTTGACAGGAGAAGCAGGTTGTAGATGANTCTTCGCCGCCTCACATGTGGTGGGAGTTCTCCAGAATAAAACCGTTTTTGTTTTTCCCATGACACATTCTGAGGTCAACCTCTCAGAAGTATTCCGCTAAATAATANTAAATGTACACTAATATTTTAGATTCAGAAAGTTTATCCNGGGAGTGCCCAGGAGTTTTAAAGTGTTCACAGACACAATTATTTAAAAATTGTCCAATACCATAAAAAATATGGGCGCAAGGTTAATCAAAGTTGCAGATAAGTTCAGTCTCATTGTAGGAAGAAACAGAGGTAGATTCCCTTTTTGTAACGTTTTTCTTGCAGAAAAATTCCTGATAGATGCTGGAGCAGGTATTGAAATAATACAGGAGCTTGTGAAAAGAGCAAATTGTTTGATCCTATCCCATACTCACCCAGATCATGCAAGTGGAGC
>MTNC01000031.1 GCA_002010285.1 Archaeoglobus sp. JdFR-41
AAACCGGCACAGGGAGGAATCTGGATCTCTCACTACCCTTTCAGCACCGTTGGTGAGTATTACGAATACATAAGCACGATTCAAGTTCAGGACGAGCAGGGAGATGTGGGGCATTATATTCCCTACATTTACGTGACAAACGATGCTGCGATGGCTGGTGGGAGAGAGATAGAAGGAGCACCGAAAAAACTTGCCAAGATTGAGCTTAAAAACGAGTATGACCTGATAATGGGCACACTTGAAAGACCTTCGGGAAAAAGGCTGGTTACCTTTGTCCTGAAACCTAATGCGAGGGTTTCCAGCGATATAATAGAGACAGTTTTGCCGAAACCGAGTTATCTCTACTCAGTAAGACACTTTCCTCCCATAAGGGGGAAAGGTGGGGTTACGCAACTCGTAAAGTGGTATGCAGAAATTGATTACCATGTCGATCCAAATGGCGAGAAAGTTGTTTTCATGGGCCCTGCAAGCATAACTTATGATTCTCCATCAGTCATCGATCCAGTTCACAAGCTTGAGATACAGGATGTGGTAATTGCAACTTACTTCGAATTCGACATGAAGCTCAACATCGTTGACATTTTGCGTGAATACTGAATCTACATCTTAGTTTTTTAACTTTTAAACAGGGTGAAATTATGAAAGTGGCTGTTTTTGGTGCAGGGACTATGGGGGCAGCGATAGCAGCCCTTTTTGCGAATGCTGGTTTTGACGTAGTGCTTGTTGATAAAAGCGAAAGTGCAATCAGAAAAGCAAGAGAAAGACATGAAGGAGAGTGTTTAAGGGAACTGGAAGAAGCTGGGCTAAAAAAGAGAGATGAGATAGTATCTAAAATACTCTACACAACCGAAATCGAGCAGATTGAGGGAAGTTTATTCATTGTTGAAGCTGTAGTTGAAATACTGAATGAAAAAATTGAGTTATTCAAAACTCTTGAAGATTTTGTTGACAAGAGATGCATCTTCGCAACCAATACATCAAGCTTCATGCCGTCTGAAATTGCCGGAGATCTGAGGTATCCAGAGAGACTTACGTTATTTCATTTTTCCAATCCTCCAATTCTAATGCCTCTTATTGAAGTTGGGGGAGAAAGGGTTTCAGATGACGTTATCAGGAGGACAGTTGAGATTGCCAGAAAAATAGGTAAAGAACCCGTAATATTGAGAAAAGAATGTAGGGGACACGTTTTAAACAGAATGTTCTACGCAGGATGGGTTGCTGCAAGTTATGTGTTGCTTTATGCAAGTCCAGAAGAAATTGATATGTCAATTAGGAATCTGGGATCTCCTACCGGATTTTTTGAGTTATTGGATCTCATAGGACTGGATATCCTTCCATACTCGTACGCTAGTTTCAGAGAAGCGTATGGCAGTAGGTTTGAGCTTCCAAAATTCATGGAATTCTTTACTCGTAAAATGGTTGAGTGGGGCAAATTTGGAAAGAAGAGTGGAGAGGGATTTTATAGATGGGTTGAGGGAAAAGCTGTGATTCCGGAAGCACAACCATGCGATGTAATGCCAATTGTAGCAGCCACAGTTAATGAGGCTCTCAGGGTAGTTGAAGATGGGGTTGCGGATGAAGAAACTGTCAACAGAATTTACAAGCTCGCCACAAACTCTCCAGCCGGAATTCTTGATGTTGCTGAGATGCTTGGATATGGAACTGTTATAAGAACTCTTGAGGAGTGGTATGACAAATACGGTCATGAGATTTTTAGGACTTGTGAGAGTTTGCGAGCAAAAGCTAAGGAATTTTAAAACCATGCGGGGGGCGGGATTTGAACCCGCGGACCCCTTCGGGACAGGGTCTCTTACCGCTGTCTTAAGCCCTGCGCCTTTTCCAGACTCGGCAACCCCCGCACATAACAGCTTTGCAATCGAGAGATATAAACTTTCTTTTCGATTTTCCCTGCTTCACTTCGTTTTTTCTGATCCTTTTTCATGCTTACCTGTGAGAGCGGTATTCGATGTTGGCCTTGATACGAATCCAAAATCCAGTTCTCTATCTTGAATGTAATTCTTTCTTAAGATTGCTGCAATTTCAGCCTTTTTCAATTCTCTTCCAAGATATGCAGCATGATCAAGCCTGGAGACAAGACCATGCCTGAGAATTGTATCAACAACTTCTTTAGCGTTTTTGCCTATTACCGTGAGTTTATCGTGTTTACATACAATTCTATCACCGGAAACGTAAATTATGAAATCTCCTTTCGGGTCTCTTATGAATTCTTTGCTCTCTTCTGCCTCAACGTATTCATCTGGTCTCTGTGGACTCTCATACCTCATCTTATCCTTTATCACCAGTAGATTTACACCCGCATCTTTAGGTGGAGAATCTCTAATTTTGGAAGCTTTGGCAAGATACGATGCGATTTTCAACTCTCTCACACTACCATACGTCTTCGGACTTGCTTCAGTTGTAAATAGAAGGTTACAACCAAGTTCTTCAGCTATGAATGCAAGCAGAGCGTTTATACCAATCGAGTCTGCATCACTCAGCTCTGTTACATTTCCTGCACCGAAAAGAAGAGGCGTTTCAGGGTCTTTCATTCTGAATTCTACATATCGTGTAATGGATTCGGCAACTCTTAGCGGAGAATCGAGAATAGGGTCAGCAATTACTTTCTCTGTCTTTCTCTCTACTAAATCGATAAGTCTGAACAGCTTGTCGATATCCCTTTCAACCACAACAACTGCTTGCTCCTCTATAAGNTCAATAGCATCNAGGTTTTTACTCGATATGCTCATTATCATGTCCACTCCACACCTGATACCGATTTCAATCGCTTTCCTGCTGAATGTATCGATGCTTACGGGCAGATTGGTGTAGTTCACGGCTTCTTTAACAGCTTTAGATATGAAATCTAAATCAAAATCCAGTGGTATTCCTATGTCAATTATATCTGCTCCGCTTTCAACGTAGTGATCTATTTTTTCCCTTAACTCCTCAAGTGAGTTGAAATATGCAACTTCAGCTACAACTTTCATCCGGGATTTTCCACCAATAGCTACCTCTCCAATTTTGAAACTGAAGTCTTTTTCAAGTTCATCAACCATTTCCACCGTCTCTTTTATTTTAACACTCTCAATCAGTCTGCATGCTGGAATATAGTGTGAAAACTCGATTTTATCGACATTCTTCAGGACTGTTTGAAGATCGTATGCATGTAGGGGCCCCAGTCTGATTTTAGTTCCCTTCTCTCTTTCAAGAATATCCCACCTCGCACCTCTCGTTAAACCGGGGACGAGAACGAGATCATAGCTGGTTAAATCCAGATTTTTCAACATTTCGGGTGTTATGAAGGCTGCTACATCTACATCACAGACATGAATTGCAGCACCTTTTCCAAATCTTCTTACCATTTTCTCTGCAAGTTTCCCCGTTACCAGAAGAACTTTCATGCTGAGAGCCTCGCAACCTCTCTTGCATGAGCCTTCATTATGTCACTCCTTGTTATCAGTCCTACAAGCTTTCTCTCATTACCCCTCTCAACAACAGGCAGTCTGCCAACATCTCTCTGTATAAGTTTTATCAGTGCCTCTTCAAGATTCTCGTCAGGATACGTGACAACAAGGTCACGCGTCATAACATCAGCTACTGTCGTCTCACTTCTCACCTCAATTGGGACACGTTCAGCGTCCTCGAAAGTAATCATACCAATAAGCTCACCATTTTGCACAACAGGAAATCCAATATGACCTGTTTTTTCTATCAGGTCTATCACTTCAAGTATCGTATTGTGTGGACTTACAGTCATAACTCTCTCTGCAGGAACCATTGCATCTTTAACCAGNACGTTTTGGAGTATATCAACTGACATTTCTCTTCTGTGTGCTGGACTATCCGCTTTCGTGTCAACCTGCTCGACATATATCGTGTAATCTCCTGTTATCATATATGCAAGCGCGACTGCTGCCATTCCAGGAAATAGCAGTTCATAGTTTTTTGTCATCTCGCTGATCATTATAAGAACAGAAATAGGTGCTTTGGATATGCCACCAAAGAGTGCTATCATCCCGATTGCGACAAATGCAGGAATCACATCCAGTGTTACAATCTCTGGAAAGACATCGTGAAGAAGCATTCCTGTAGCTCCACCAATCATCCCTCCTATAACAAGACCAGGTGCAAAAACACCCCCACTCCCACCAGAGCCAATTGTGAGGGATGTTGCCACTATCTTAACGATGGCGAGTGTTAGCATGATTTTAAGAGGTAACTGATTGTACATTGCCATTTGAAGAAATCCGTATCCCATGCCCAGCGCACCGTATCCAGTGGTNGGGTCAACTGTCAGTGCAACTCCTATAACAATTAAACCTGTGATAAACGCTCCGACTGCTGGCTTGAAGTGCAGAGGAATACTCCTTTTTTTGAAAAATTCGGAAAACCACCTGTGTGTGCTATAAAAGGAGATGACGTAAATCAATCCAAAAATACCACAGATAACTCCTTCAAGCATGAAAAACGGTATCTGGATAGCAGTTATGTGCACCTCCGGAAAACTGAAAACAGGACTATAGCCATCATAACTGCAAAAAATAACATAGCCAATTACAGATGCAATAAGTCCAGGTATAAGAGCTTCAACTTCAAAATCTCTTTTGTATAGAATTTCTGTGGCAAGAATTGCTCCACCAAGTGGAGCCTTGAATATACTGCCTATCCCAGCTCCTATCCCAACGGCAAGAGCCAACCTCCTCTCTCTCGGACCAAGTTTTAACAGATCTGCAACTATAGAGCCATACCCTGCTGAAATCTGCGCAGTCGGACCTTCTCTTCCAGCACTTCCACCAGAACCGATGGTTATCGCAGAAGCAATGGTTTTTACCAGTGGGATTCTTGCTCTCACTTTCCCTCCCTCTCTGTGGAAAGCCCTGATGGCAGCATCCGTTCCATGACCCTCTGCTTCTGGGGCAAATCTGTATACGATCAGTCCGCAGAGAAGACCACCGAGAGTCAGAACGAGAAGAACTCGAATGGGGTTATCTGGTGGGATCCAGCTAAAGTCAACTGAACCTGCCTTAGGAGGGTAAAAACCAGCACCAATTCCAAGGAAGAGATGAGTCGAATATTCAAGAATCGTGTAAAAAACTATTGCGCCAATACCTGCTATTACTCCAACAAAAACGCCTATGAAGTTCCACTTCCACATATGTTTTATGTTTAGCAATTTGCCGAGAGTAAGAACTGTAGTCTTTTTGTCCATCGCTTTGCAATTTCCCAATTGTAATATATACTTTTCAGCTTCTACGATTCAGGGTTCCATGCCAGCTTCATATCTGGTAGGGATTTTTAGGAATTTCAGGCAAGAGGAGGTATTTTTGTAGGAATTTTATGATTAGTTTTTCCTGTTTATGTTAAAGGTGAATCAAGAAAAATAACAGTATGTTTCTCCTAAATTTTTGTTTTTGAGAATTCCTTATCGTGAACCCATACTTCTCCGTCGATGTAAACCTCTTTTTTCCAGACCGGAAGTTCTCGTTTTATTATTTCCATGCTCTCTCTAAGGGGTTCCCATACATCACGTCTGTGTTCACCCATAACTACCACATAGACTATGTCTTCACCTGGCATCAACATCCCTCTTCTGTGGTAGATTTTTACATTAACTATCCCGGGATACTTTCTCAGTCTGTCCTCTATTTCTCTGAGTTTTTTATCGAATATATCGTCCATTGCCTCATATTCAAGATGTTTAACTTCTCTACCATCTGAAATCTTCCTAACAAAACCTATAAAGATCCCTATCGCTCCGCACCTCTCAGCACCACCTATACACTTTGTTTTGAGAATTAATGACTTTAACGACTCAATCTCTGGTGCCCTGTCCACTTCTTCCACACTTCTGACTCGCGGAATCTTGAATCCAAGACCTTTTTCAAGTCCTTCAGCCTCAAGATCAAATCCAATAAGCGCAGCATAATCGTAATTCAGATCAGCCAGGAATTCGAGAATCTCTTTTAAATTTCTTGGTGCTGAAATAATTTTCAGGGTCTTNCCAACTACAGTGCAGCACTCGTCTTCAGTCTCACCTTTTCTTATTTCGACATACAAGCCTCTTTCTTTCAGTTCTCTCTTTAACTCATTCCAGTTTTCAGGAATGAATACCTTCATNTTTCACCTCTTCGATTCTATTTTTGTTATCCTTAAACCTCCTCATAACCTCTATGCCACAGAAAATTTCCTGAATGAAGTGACATTTTACCTTCATCCTATCTTCATCTACCAGCACTTCAACAAAACTTCCTGTGGATAGTCGAGGTTTTGTTGGACTGCCTGGACAGAGGAGTAAAACATCTCCGATTTCCTTGACCACGAACCTGTGAATATGCCCAAAGATCAGCACATTAACACCAAGTTCCATTGCCTTGTATCCAAGATCGTCAAATTCGTTCAGGTAGTTACCTTTGTGAACGACCCCGAATCTGAGATTTTCGACTTTAAATGTTATTTCCGTGGGGAGTTCATTCTTTATCACCTCATCGTCGCTGTCTCCTGCAACTGCATAAAGTTTACATATGTCATTTAACCTTTGAAAAACTTGATATTTATCGAAATCACCAGCATGCACAACAGTATCGGAACTTTGAATATGGTGTAAGAGATTTTCAGGTAATAGGAACTTCTCAATATGAGTATCTGAAAGAACTACGATTTTCTTCACTTCTATAATTCCGCTAAAGCTGAATAAATTATTTTGCGTTTGATGATTCATTATGATTCGTGTCATCTTTCCTGAGTAGATATCTGACAACAAAACCCTCCTCAGCAGACTCATATCCCAAAATCTCTGCATCCAGATCGGAGATCCAGATGAGATCTTCAAAGTAGTCATATACTCCACAGGACATACAGAAACTTCCTGTGAATTTAATAACAGCGATATCCTCGGAAATTTGAATAATTTCAGCTTTTGCTTCTGGATATCTGTAATGATTAAACCTCTCTACAGCCCTTTTTATGGTCTCTGTTATTCCCCGGATTTTATCTTGCATACCATTTCCCTCATCCAAATTTTTTTAGAAATTCTCTGATGTTCTCGGACTCAATCCATCCCTCATCGAGTTTCCTAAGTACTTCCTTTATTCTTTCAACTTGAGCAAGAATCTTCTCTCCAGTTTCCCTGTTAACCTCCACTTCAGCAATTAAAGAAATCGCCGCAAGTGGGTTTCTTATGTGATCCACAAGAGTTGCGTACTGTACAATATTTTCTTCGATCTGTTTGTAGGCTCTTCTTTTGATTTCTTCCAGTTCAATTGCATTCACAGCAAAAGCCAGATCGTTGGCAAATGTTTGAATAAGCTCTTTTTCTTCATCAGAGAATTCTTTGTTAGAATGTATAACCACCACTCCTACGATTCTCTCTCCAACTTTCATGGGGACTGCCATAACGTACCTTGAGCTGTGAAGCTCGAAATACATGCAGTGCTTGAAATGGGATTCTGGTGATAGTACTACTGTTTCTCCATCTGAAAGAGCTCTTTTAACACATTCAAAGAGATGAATATCAATTTTTTCCGTTATGGCAGATGTAAACACTTTTTGCTCTCCACCGAGTTTAACAACAATCCATCCAGCTACATACTCGGCGGATAGCTCATTTATCACATCATTTACGAGTTTGTCNATATCTCTTTCTCTAATCATTAGCTCGTTGATTCTGTTTATTATTCTTAGAAGTTTGTTGGTCTTCTTTAACCCCTCCTCAGCTTTTTTTCTTTCNGTAATATCCAGAGTGAAGTGTACGAAAACCCTTTTTCCGTTTACTTTGAATCTGAGAGGATATATGGTTGAGATGTACCATTTGTTATTCTCTCTGTCGTAAACCTCTTTCTCTATTGTTACAAACCCTTTTTCAATGGAATCCTCAAGTGGACATTCTGGAACCGGTCCCTCACTTCCATGGACAAGTCTTGGGCAGTATTTTCCAGCAGCGTTTGGAAACTTCTTTTCGAAAACCCTGTTTGCCAAAACAATCCTGTGATTTTCATCTACAATAAGGGCGTAAAATGGTAGTGAGTCAAGTACCTCCTTGATAATCTCGAGTTCTGTTGAGCTTGCATCCCTAAAATTCTCTACCGGAATTTCCAGTCACCCCGCGGGACTATTTTCTACTTTTTAAAAATGATGTTTTTTAAATTTTATTAGCAAGCTAACTTTTTATTAAAACATTAATTTATTTTCAATAAATTTTTGACACTCTATGGAGACGAATTTTTGGAAGCAGCATGCATGGTTTGGTTCTGAGTTGAGTTGGGTCAGGTGTGCAATTTGGGAAAACTTTATCTTACTGCCGTCCTCCACTTTTGCATGAAACTTCTGTTAATCCACGCAGATTACATGGAGTACGAGGTGAAGAAGAAAACGAAGTTTGCTGAAGAATTTGATAGAAAAGGTGAGAGAGTTGATGAAGTCCTCGTTGTTTTCACATCAGTTGAAAAGGGTGACGACGAGGGGGTTGTCCAGAAAGCTGTAGAGGAAATAAGAGATGTTGCAAATAAAGTGGGAGCTGAAAGAATACTGATTTACCCATACGCTCATTTATCGTCAAATCTCGCTGATCCTGAAACAGCCGTTAGAATTCTGAAGCTTGTGGAAGCATCCTTATCTGATTTTGAGGTTCACAGATCACCATTTGGGTGGTACAAAGCATTCAAAATTTCATGCAAGGGTCATCCACTGAGTGAGCTGTCAAGGGAGATTGGGGGTGAAGAAGAGGCGGAGGTAACCAAGGCTCTGAAAGATGAAGAGAGTGTGGTNAGNTACTGGTATATATTGACTCCAGAAAAAGAACTCGTTGAAGTTGAAAAATTTGATTTTACTGGGTACGAAAAGCTAAGAAAGTTTGCCGATTATGAAATTGCAAAGAGAAGGGCAGTTGACGTTACGCCTCCGCATGTTGAGTACATGAGAAGGCTTGAAATTGCTGACTATGAAGCAGCGAGTGACTCGGGTCATATGAGGTACTATCCGAAAGGCAGACTGATAAAGAGTTTGCTCGAAAGGTTTGTAACGGAGAAATGCATAGAGTATGGGGCAATGGAAGTCGAAACTCCGATAATGTACGACAGGGATCATCCAACGTTGCGTCGCTATCTGGAAAGATTTCCAGCAAGGCAGTATATAATCAAAGGGGACAAAAGAGAACTGTTCCTGCGATTTGCTGCGTGTTTTGGACAGTTCCTAATGCTCACAAACTCTACAATTACTTATCGTAACCTTCCACTTAGAATTTACGAGCTGACGAGGTACTCATTCAGAAAAGAGCAACGTGGTGAACTTGTTGGATTGAGGAGATTGAGAGCCTTCACNATGCCGGATATGCACACCATAGCCAGAGATATGAAGGAAGCGATGCAGGAATTCTTCAACCAGTACAGGCTGTCAGTGGAGGTGTTAAGGGAAATTGGACTTGAGCCAGAGGATTACGAGGTTGCTGTGAGAGTTACGAGGGACTTCTATGAGCAAAACAGGGATTTTGTTCACAGTCTTGTGGACGTGCTGAAAAAACCAATTTTAATTGAAATGTGGGATCACAGATTCTTTTATTTCGTTCTGAAGTTTGAATTCAATTTTGTTGACNCNCTCGACAAAGCATCAGCCCTCTCAACTGTTCAAATAGATGTGGAAAATGCCGAAAGATACGGAATAACTTACGTGGATTCAGATGGTGAGAAGAAGTACCCGCTAATTCTCCACTGTTCTGCAAGTGGAGCAATTGAGAGAGTCATGTACGCGCTGCTTGAGAAGGCGAGGTTCATGATGGATTCTGGAAAACTTCCAATGCTCCCGGTCTGGCTATCTCCAACTCAGGTGAGAGTCATCCCAGTTAGTGAGAGATTTCTCGATCAGGCAATGGAGATTGCTGGGAAACTTGAGGGAGAGAGAATAAGGGTAGATGTTGACGACAGAGATGAAACTCTGGGTAAGAAGATAAGAGATGCAGCAAGAGAGTGGGTGCCTTACATAGTTGTCATCGGCGAAAAGGAAGTTCAGACTGGAAAACTGAGCGTAACGATCAGAGAGGAATCCTCACTCGAAAATCAGAAGAGAGTTGAAATGAGTGTTGATGAACTTGTAGAAAGAATTAAAAGGGTATGCGCGAATAGACCATTCGCACCGCTACCTCTACCAAAGCTCCTGTCATCAAGACCATCGTTCAGGTAATCCTCAGATTGTGCTGGACACTTGACAGGTTCGGCCAGATGAAACACTAAGGTGAATGGAATGGCTGAAAAGAAGGAGAAAAATGAAGCGAAAATGGAATTCAGAAAGGAACTGATAAAAACGTTATTTCCAATAGTGATGGGAATAATTGCAGGTAGTCTGTCATTCCTCATAACAGGAAGTGTCAGAAGCAGAGATCCATTCGGAATCATAATCCTTGTTTTCTTAATTTACGTTCAGAAGTTCGCATTCCCCAGATTTGGTATCGAGCTTGAGGGAAAAGANTGGCTTGGAATATCGTTTCTCAGTCTGGCAAGCTGGTATGTAACCTGGACTCTACTTCTNAACCCTGTACAAGGTTGAATGCAACTTTGCTTGCCTTTTCAATTATTCTCTCCTCATCTGGGAACACTCCATTCTGGACGATAATCTTACCGCCTACAATCACAGTATCAACACACTCAGATGAGGCTGAATAAACCAGATTTGAAACAAGACTGTGATCCGGTGACATGAATGATTTTCTGAGGTCAACGATTACGAGGTCTGCAAGGTAACCCTCCTTTATCANCCCGGCTCTCAACCTGAATGCTCTTGCTGCGTTTACCGTGGCCATGGCGAAAACTTCGTCAGCTTTCATAAGCGTTGGATCATTGTAAAAGAACTTCTGAAGCAAAGCAGCAAACTTCATCTCTTCAAGTATGTCGAGGTTGTTGTTACTCGCTGCCCCATCTGTACCAAGACATACATTCAGACCTGCTTCTTTCATTGCTGTAAAGTTTATCGCTTTACCAACACAAAGCTTCATATTGCTGGCGGGACAGTGAACTGCATTAACACCTCTCTTGGCAAGAAGCTGAATCTCGCTATCATCGAGCCAGACACTGTGGGCAGCTATGAGTCTTGGAGACAGAAAACCAATCTCATCCAGAACCTGAATTATTCCTTTTCCATGTTTCTTCCTAAAATCGAGCACCTCTCTCTCCGTTTCTGCAAGATGAAAATGGACAGGGATATTTCTCTCATTTGCCAGTTCTGCAGCCCTCTTCAAACCTTCAAGGCTCACAGTATATACTGCGTGTGGACCAACAGATGGTATAACCATCTCGTACTTTTCGAGAGTTGAAAGCTCCTTTTCAACTCTTTTCATATTTTCCTCAAGAATGCCAGGGTCGAAGAAATCAAAGAAAGCTGATGATATACATGCTCTGATTCCCATATCTGATACAGCTCTTGCAATATCCTCACAGTAAAAGTACATGTCAGCGAAGAAAGTCGTGCCACTCTTCAGCATTTCAAGGCATGCAAGCTTTGTTCCCCAGTAAACAGCTTCTCCATCAAGCTTTGCTTCAAGAGGCCAGATTTTGGTTTCCAGCCACTCGTGTAGTTTCATGTCATCTGCATAACTTCGAAAAAGGGTCATTGCAGCATGCGTGTGACAGTTCATCAATCCTGGGATTACAGCTTTTCTCCTTCCATCTATCACTAAATCTGTTTTATCAGCAGTATCTCCAACTGATACNATTGTATCGCCGTCAATCAGCAAATTGCATTCCTGAACACCCTCAGGGGTCAGAACCCTCGCTTCCCGTATAAAAATCATCCCAGATCACCTTTACGGCTTCACCAACAATTTCAAGGCACATTCTGGCATTTTCACCTGCTTTTTTAACTATTTCTCTGTAGTCAATCCTTTCCTCTTTTATTCCATGCGCGTAATTGTCCATTGTGCAGATGGCTGCATACTTCAGGTTGAGTTCTTTTGCGATTGTTGCCTCACTTCCTGCGGTCATACCCACACAATCAGCAAAGTTTTTTATCATCGCAATTTCGGCTCTCGTCTCAAGTCGTGGCCCCCTCGTCTGGAAATATACTCCTCTGTCTATCACCGGAAATTTGGATAGCTTTTTTGCAACTTTAATGAGCACCCCTCTGACATCATCATCAAATCCTGGGGTGATGTGGGTGAGTGAATCGCTGTAAATTGTAACTCCACTGAAAAAGTCGATGTAGTCATCCGGGATTATTATTGCGGGGAGTGTTATGTCATCTCTCAAGCTACCTACTGATCCCATTCCAATTATGTAATTTGCACCGAGCTTTTTTAATGCGTAAAAGTTTGCTGCATGGTTTATTTTGTGAGGTGGCTTATTCTTTTTCTTTCCATGTCTCTGAATTAGTGCAACATTGATTCCATCAATTGTTCCTACATCCACCTCTGCCCTGCCATAGGGGGTTGCGACTTCCACCTCCTCTACCTCAGAAAGTACTTCAATCTCCAGAATGTGCGTACCACCAACAATTCCGATCATCGTCTCCCCCTTCTGTGAATCCCTTTCTTCAATCTCCAAAATTACCTTTCTTTTTTTGTTTCCTCCCTTAACCTCCAGTAAATTCTCCCCCCGGACTCAAACCTTTCAATTATACCTCTGAGTTCGAGGACTTTTAAAAGCTCTTCAAATCTTCCCGGTTGGGAGATGTCTANGTTCAGTGGATCAAGGCCGAATTCAGAGAAAAGAGATCCCTTCAGTGCCCACTGGCTCACTTCTCCCCTCTTTNTTAGAACCTCAATTATGAGTTCAGAAACATCCTCGATAAAATTCCAGGGAAAGATTACCCAAGAGTAATCCCAGAGATACTCACCAAGATAATCCGGTATGAAATTGGAGTCCTGTAACATAAAAAGAGCTGCAGTTTTCACAGAACTGGCTGATTCACCAACAATTTCAATTGCTCTCTTCATAGTTTTACCTGAGCTTATCAGATCATCAACAATGAGAGCTTCTTTCAATTGAACTTTTTGCATCTTCTCCTGAAATCTAATGTCAAGACTGAATAGCTTCTCAACACCAAGATAGTCACTCAGAATACGGGCAACAAACCATCCACCTTTTGCAAGGGCTACAATACAGTCAGGTGAGTAACGATCCTGGATCATATGGAGTGCGACTCTTCTACTCAGTCTCTCTACGTAATCCCAGCTCACAGCAACATACCTTTTCCTTGACTCTTCAGCCATTTAACCACCGTGGAACTTCAATCGGATNACATCTCCACCTGGATTGTAAACTGCAACATTACATGGCATGGGATTCAGATTGACTTTTTTCTGAAATTCGGTCTGTTCCTGCCAGGTTGATGAGTTAACGAGAAAAACACCTCTGTAGAATCCGGTACCGTAGGTGTGTACATGACCGCAGTGTAGAATATCAGGCACGTCATCGATTACAAGGTAATCCTCTTTTTCGGGAGCAAGCGGACTCCTGCCACCGTACATTGGTGAAAGATGTCTCCTCTTTAACATTTCCTCCATCACTTTATGTGGCTCTGAGTAGCTGAGGCGTGGTATTTTGGCAACAATGTCATCTATACTCCTCCCATGATATATCAGCAGTTTAACACCATCCAGAGAAAGATAAGCTGGGTTTCCAACATGCATAACATTCTTTGGAAATAGTTCTTTGATCTCCTTTGGTAAAGCTGGTTGAGGTTCGGCCTGTCTAACTGCATCATGATTGCCGGGGGAAAGAATAACTTTCACCCACTTCGGAAAACCATCAAAATGCTCTGCTGCACACTCGTACTGCTGATATATATCTGCTATTACCAGGTCTTTTTCCTGTTCTGGATAGATGCCGACTCCATCTACAACATCACCGGCCACAATAACATATTTTACAGACTCTGCGAGCTCCCTCATTTTCTCGTTTCCTGCCTCCCCGTTCAGCCATTTAAGAAACACGTTCCACTCTTTTTCGAGAAATTCTTTACTCCCAAAGTGTGTATCAGAAATGAAAACGATTGAAAAGTCTTTTTTGAGCTCTTTCTTACCATTAACCGGTATGTCCGGGAAGAAAATTCGATCTGCTATGATTGCTCTTTCTCTCAAATTACCTGAAACCCCAATTACCTCGTCACCCATCAACTCCTCTGCCACTTCTCGTGCCCTACCTGTTGCTATACACCTGATTTTGCCAGTCTTATCTTCAAGCTCTATTATGTGTGCATTTTTGCCACTCCTTACGTCAGATACCATCCCGATAACGTTAACTTTCCCGTTTCTAATTCTCCCAATTTGAGAAATAGGTGTTGGCTGTAATCTGTTGCTCAGAATTTTCGAGAGTTTTTCAAATCTTGAATTGAAGTAAACCACAAAATCCTCAACCTTACCTTCACAGAAGGAGCTTCCAGTAACGTCTCTCAGAATCCTGACATCGACCTGCCGTCTGCTCANAGTAGAGGTTACTTCGGGTAGTTTACCAGTCTTACTGGCTTCCTCATTGAATTCAGATTCTGATANCCTGTCTGTAGACCGGTATTTATGTAGATAGCGATTGCTGATTGCCGAAATCGCTTTTTTAACCTCCTNCTCGGTAACGATAAATTTACCATCTGCAAATTTGCATGAAATGGAAATTACGTCCTCAAGTAATGAAGGTTCAAGTTCCTGAAGTATTTTTACAGCATCCGGGTGTATGTTGAGCCCCCTTCTAACGAATTTCTTGGTAATCAGTGTCTTATCGATATTTTTAATTACCATCCCTTCTCCCCCACTTACCATGGGTAATGAAGTAAAATTTCCNCAGCTCATAAGGGATTTGCTTTCAACGTTAATTATTGTTGCGGTTATAATTGGAGCTGGAGTGGCTATAACTGGCACATGGCCATTTATGGTTGCAGTTGAGTCTGAGAGCATGGTTCCCCATATGTATCCGGGTGACGTTGTCTTTCTTCTCAGTCCAGACAGAGTTGGAATAAAAACTTGGGTAGAGGGGGTAAANGAAGGATATAGGAGCTTTGGTGATTTTGGTGATGTTATTGTCTACAAACCGAACGGTTATGGAAAACCAATTATACACCGTGCCATTGCTTATGTCCATAAAGGAGAGAAAATCCCTGTACTGCAGAATGGAAAACTCGTTTACAGCAATGAAGTTGCTGAAAATGACGGCTACATAACCCAAGGTGATAACTCAATTACAAACAGGATCCCAGATCAGCTGGCACCCGCGCAGTTATCTCCAATTGGTGAGAAAATAAAACCTGTAAAAAAAGAGTGGGTTATTGGAGTTGCAAAATTCAGAATACCNCTAATAGGTTACATAAGACTTCTACTCCCGATTTAATTTTTACTTATTGGAACATCTAACTTATTCTTGCTTTAACTGTCACAAACATGGGTCCCCTGACATCTATTTCTCCACCTTTTGAAATTATGTACCTTCTCACGTTCTCCTGAAGTTTCAGGTTGATGTCTGAAAGNCCTTCCACGACTCTAACCTTCACAGAATATTCTTTTTTTCCGGAAAGAGCTGCTTCTTCAATTCTTCTCGCTGCCAAAAAGGAGAAAGCATCTATATATCTGATGCCTGTAGTCACCCCCTCTTCAAAGTATTTCCCCCATTCATCACGTCTGGGAATTCCATAAATACTACCGTTGTAAACCACTACTTCATTTGCATAAGCGGGTCCGCAGAGTTTTGTGTCCTNCTCCTCCTCAACAATGTGGACTTCAACCCGTCTTCCAAAAACCTTACCCGAGTAGGCATGGAAGGTACATGGACTCTTCTCGTCTGCATATCTTTCAGCAGTCTCAACAATTTTCTGGGCTATCTTCAGACCCTCATGGGTTTCTGGTGTTACAGCAATTTTTATTGTCCTGGCTATATCCAGATCACTTAGTTCAATTTTGTTGTAAAGCTGGGGATAAACGAGATGTCTGACATCCTCGTAACCATAGAGAACCATTGCAAGCCTTTCAACTCCAAGACCGAGATTCATAACAGGATACTCTATCCCATACTCTGCAAGAGCCACTGGAGAGTAGATACCAAAGGTTGCTATTTCTATCCAGCCATCGCTGTANTTGGTGTTCGAGCCTACGAGCTTTGGATGGAATGCAAAAACCTCGGTTTGGGTGTCCGGGATGTAGTACTTGCTTCTTTTTTCATCAATCCTAAATCTNAAGTTCTTGAATCCAAACTGCCTGAGCAGAGCTTCAGCAACAGCTTTGCCATCATCAACACCAACATCTTCATCGACCACAACACAGCTTGCTGAAAAGTAACTGTAAAGTCGAGTTGCATCTTCTCCCTGCTCTTTTCTGAAACATCTATCAATACTGAAAAGTTTGATAGGCAGTGGAAGTTTATCTGCTATTTTACTCAGTGTTATGAACCATCCAGTCGTCATATGACTTCTTAAGGTCATTCTACTTGGTTTTGGCTTTAACTTTTTGAATTCAGGAAACACCTCGTCCAGAATCTTCACAGCTGTTATATCATCAACTCCCAGGACACTGGCAATCTCATANCTTAAATCGTCTCCATCAATCTTCCCTTTCTTGTAGGAATGAAAGACTCTCTGAAGCTCTTTTGTCTTATCTGAAACATCTTTTCCTGTAATTCTCTTTATTTTCTCAAGTCTTGTGGCAGAGATTCCGACATTGGGTTTTGGGAGTGAAGCGAGATAGTAACATCTATCCAGGACTGCGGGTGCTTCCTTGCCAAACTGTCTTGCTACGTGTATATCTTCAACTATGATGGGGTTAACGACCTCCTTAAAACCCATTGAAAGATACGCTTTTCTGAGCATGTGAACGGTTCTGAAGACGGGGTGCTCCTCCCCAAATTCGTAACCGAGTCTCGGGTACATTCGGTTTGGGTCTCTCATTTCAAGGATCTCCTTACCCGATAACCAGGCTTTTTCAAAGTCCTTCTCTGCAAGCTCTCTGTATTTGTAGAGATCAAATTTCATAACCCTCCAACTGCTGCATAGCTATTTATTTTTGATGCTGCGGTTTGTTTACAACACTATGAAACATGTTTGAAGCAATCAGAGCAATACAATTGAAAGTCCTCCGGACACTCGCTNGATGCAAGAGTACATGCCAGTGTTATAAAGAGCTCCTTTAAGAGAACTGTGCTGACGTAGTCTCTAATCCCGATTATTGCAGCAAGTATGCTACACAAGCTGACAAGTCAGCAAAGCTTTTCTTTAAAGTCAATGAAGTTTAAGTGTGCCCATAAGAAGAGACAGAAAACTTGAGAAAACAATTGCAAAGGAAAGGATAGGTGACCTTCTGGAGAGAGCTGAGAAATTCAGAAAAGTAGATCTGGAACTAGCGAGAAGATATGTTGAAATAGCGAGAAAAATCTCCATGAGATATCGGGTGAAAATTCCGGAAGACAAACGCCTTAACTTCTGTAAAAAATGTTTGTATCCATATACATCCTCTACTGCTAGAGTTCGGATCAGAAAAAACCGGGTGATCATTACCTGCTTGAAGTGCGGTTATGTGAGAAGATTTCCAAAAGTGCCGAAAAATGTTTTAACATCAGAAAAGTGAGAAATAACATTGAAGCAACATTGAAGCCCCGTGGTGTAGCGGTCAATCATGCCGGCCTTTGGAGCCGGCGACCGGGGTTCGAATCCCCGCGGGGCTATGT
>MTNC01000055.1 GCA_002010285.1 Archaeoglobus sp. JdFR-41
CATTCCCATGTGGAACAGCCAGGCAATCAGCCAGCCGATGGGTATTATGATGACTGCCAAGATGAATGCATATGCCACTGCCAGTCTTCCAAGTCCCTCCTGCCTTAACGTTCTGAAGTCGGTCACTATTCCGATGCTTGTAAACGTCAGGACGAAGAAGAACTTTCTGAGAGCTCCTTCGACTGGTTTAATACCAAAGGTCAGTGCCTTGTATGCGGTAGCCGTGTCTGGGTAAAGGTTCAATCCTATGAAGATGAGAAGGAACATTGCCAGGAAGTATCCCAGAACGAATTTTGGAAATCTCCACCAGATTTCCATTTTCTGTACCTTTTCTCCCGGTCTTCTCTCGAAGTAGTAGACCCATACCACAGCAAGTACGAAGGCCCACAGCCCTATGAACATGTCAATCCAGATTTTGGTATTAACTGCAGCCATCAGAATCCAGCCCTCTTCCCACTGAGTTCCAAGTTCTACTGCTGCTCTGGATCTCATCAGTTCATCAAGAATTGCTCCTGCAGCAGCATCTGCACCATCAGTCTTTACAGTGAGACCAAGGCTGGCTCCAGCAGCTATTGGCTCGTGGAACCAGAACGCTACAAGTATTCCTGGTAGTATTATCAGTTCAATGACTGCGAACACAACTATGAGCGCTGATACCATCACAGGTACAATTGGTCTTGCCTTAATNGCACCTGCAGTCGCTATAGCTGCAGAAACACCACATATCGAGATTCCTGACGCAAGACATGCTGACCATTCTCTGGATAGACTGAAGAGCTTTCTTCCCACAACATAGGCAAGAGGCCAGAAGAGCAAATATGCAGCNATTGTTGCACAGGCTCCTGCTATGAGCAGATGCATTGCGTAGCCGAGAGATTTTATTGCGAGATAACCAAGCTTGGCACCAAGCATAACGATAGCAACCTTGATGAACCACTCTGGGCGAGCGCCAAGTTTGATGAATTCCCTGAACCCTTTCGGTGCGAGGTTTCCAATAATCAGACCGACTACAAGCGCCACAATGTAGAAAGCTCCACCAAGAGAGAGACTCCACTCTATCCCGTATTTGGCTCTGTCAAGCTCTGTAGCTGCTATGTATGCATTTTCACCAAGGATGTAACAGATGACTGAAATCCAGAAGACAAGTGTAAAAGCTATAACGTACTTCTTTAAGTCCCACTTCATGAACACAGCGCCGATCGTCGTCGTTACCAGCAGTATCACNTATGTTGAAATNAACGATGCNACTGGACTCATCAGATCNGGGTGGGATGCTTTGAATGCTTTTTCAAGCGTGACCCACTTGCTGAATTTTACAATCCAGCCAACCAAATCAACTCCACTCAGTGTCGATATGACTCCAAGCAGAACAAAGAAGGTGCCGAGCCAGAAGGCCCACCAGTCCTCTGTCGAGAACATTCCCGTATACCATCTCCTTTCCTCAGCCATACTTCACCACCTCTTCAATAATGGACGAGTATTGTGAAGTATATCGCCGCCCAAAGGATTATTGTCGCAATTATCCCTGCAAGTATCGACAGTTTCACGAGTCTTCCTTCCATCGGGTCCCACGGTTCCACTGCTATCAGGGGCCTCTCAAAGCCACATGATGTGCATCGCAAGACNTCGCCCTCTTCCATTTTTACTATCTCCATCAGCGACCCACAGCTTGGGCAAATCTCCTCCGCCATACTACCACCTCGCTAATCTCGCCAGATCAACAAATCCCACATTCATAAATTGGTTTTTAACTAATATTAAGATATCGTCAATAATAGCATCAAAAAGTGTCAAACTACTTTGAAAACTTCCTTTCCGCCCTCGGTTAACTCCAGAACCTTCATTCTACCATCTTTAATAATGCGGATTAGACCCTTTTCCGCAAGATATCCCACTCTTTTCTTGGCTGTATTACGTGTTATGTTAAAGTTTGTCATAACATCCTTTATAGACGGTCTCTGTCCAACTCTGTTCTTGGAATATATGAATCTGAGGATTTCATACATCTCATCTGGAATCGCAACTTCCTTCACTCTTATGCTTCCACACTCCATTTTCAGAAGTTTAAGCTCAGTTTCACTCAACAATGATGGATCAAGAGTCANGATAAGTATACCTTTGTTCAAAACAAAGAAAACGTCCTTTAGCCTCTGGACGAGCTCATAGACTTCATCAAATCCCTTTTTTACAATTAAATAGTCAAGATCCAACAGAACAGCATTTTTCCAGCCTGCAAGACCAATTATTGTCAGGTAAATATCCTCAAGTTCTGGTCTAATTGCTCTGCTCTTTCTTCTTGTTGAAATCCAGTAGTAAAGCATGTCTTCCGTACCCAGTTCTTCAGGATACTTCCTTGTTATCGCAGTTCCCGTATATCCACACTTTAGAAGATCTCTGAAAACCTCAACTGCCAGATCAAAACTCTCTGCGAGGTATATTCTTCCCCTCTCCACGTCAAATTTCAGAACTCTTCTTTCTGCATCTCTCTCCGCTCTTGCTTTTGCAGATATATCTCTTGCAATAACAGAATATCCTGAAAGTTCCCCTCTTTCATCAAACAGAGGTGAAATTGTAACCTCCACGTCTACAATCTCTCCATCTTTCCTGAGTCGTCTCGTCTCAAATCTCAGGTTATCAGCTCCATCCCTCAATCTGGATGTTATAAAGGTACTCTCACTTTTTATCTCGTCTGGCAAAAGTTTAGAAGCATCCATACCTACAGCGTCCTCCTTCGCCCATCCAAAAATCTTCTCAGCCGTTCTATTCCAGCTTATTATCCTGCCGTCCAGACTAACAGAATAAATGGCATCATTTGAATTCTCAACAATATTGGCAAGATGTTTGAGTTCCTTTTGATACTCAATCAATTCCCTTGTTTTTCTTTCAAGTTCCTCACATGTGTTCTTCAATTCAATTTCGGTCTCCTTCTTTTTGGTTATATCCCTCATAATTGCAACAAATCCAACAAGATCACCATTGGAGTCATAAATACTTGTCAGAGTCTGATCAACAACAACAGTTCTACCATCCTTCGTTATTCTGACAGTCTCAATGTCTTTCATGTATCCCTCGAGTAAGGCCTTTTTGAAGTTCTCTCTGCATTGCTCCCATCGTTCAGGTGGCAGAAGGAATGAAAGAGGTTTACCTATAACCTCCTCCGGCTTGTACCCGAAAATGAGTTCCGCACCTTCATTCCAAGATACTATTCTCGTATCAGGATCGAGAATTACTACAGCATCAACTGTATGCTCAAGAATACTTCTCAAGAGAGCAAGTTCCCTNTCTATCTTCTTCTGTTTCTCTATTTCCTTCCCAATACACCTGTACTTTACTTTTTCTCCATCCTGAATTCTCTTTCCAATTATCTCCAGTAGAAGTCTCCGGCCAGTCTTCGTAAGAAACTCGCACTCAAATTTAAATTTACCATCTTTCATCAAACTGTCTATATCTGGTTCGTCCTGAACAAACTCGAAAAATTTTCTGTTCAAAACTTCCTCAGGCTCGTAACCGGCGAGAGTTCTTATCTGTGGTGTTGTATAAATAAAATTAAAGNTGGAATCAAGTTCAAATATCCATCCATTGACTTCCTCAAGCACGTCTCTGAGAATCTCCTCACTCATTTGCAGATCTCTTTGTTTGACGTAAACTTTCTCCGCCATCCGGTTGAATACGCGTCCAAGTTCTTCAAATTCATCTCCTGTACGAATATCTACTCTTGCAATCCTTCCCTGACCAAGATCTGTAAGAGCTTCCTTTAACCTCTCTACTGGCTCAACAAGANTGCCAGCCGCGAAGATTGAAATGCATACAACAACAATCAAAATGTATAANATGTAGGATATGCTAACTCCAAAAAGTGTAAAAACAGCTGTGTAGAGAACGAGAGACAGAAGCGATGTGAACAGCGATATGAAAACCACTCTGAAAAATATTGGTAGTTTCATACAACACCACTCCCCACAATCACTCCATAAACTCCCAGAGTTATAACCCAGCCCAGATATGCAACAATGAGGGGTCTCATACTAACTCTCTGAATGTCCCTTATGTTAACAGTAAAACCAATAGCAGCCAGTGTCATCGAGAACACAACTGTAGCGAGTGGCTTTATTATATTAACGAGATTTTCTGGAAGATACGTGTTTGAAAAAAGGGCTATAAGAATAAAAGCCACTATGTACCATGGAACATAGAACCTGCTTTCTGAGTAAAGAACGGAGATGACCAGTGAGATCAGAGCGATCATAGCAATTCTTATGCCCTTTATTGAGAGGGCAGCACCCATCACATCTTCTCCAAGAAATTTTGAGGCGATCTTCACGAGACCTGTCTGATGCAAAGTCGCTCCCGTGAGAAGAGCATAACTTTTAGCTGGTAAGTCGACCATATACGCGATGTATGGATAAAGCATCGCCCCCGTCAATCCCACAGCGGTAATAATTATAATCGCTGCGGAAAATTCCTCTTTTTTGGGTCGAATTAGAGGAGATATTATAGCTATCGCGGAAACTCCACAAATACTGCTTCCACAGGCAAGAAGTAGCGAGAGTTTTCTTTTAATTGTAAAAANTTTTGACAGCCACAGAATTGAAATGAACATTATACTTGCAAGAATAAAGGTTGAAATGGCAATTACAGGTTCGAACTGGCCCAAATAGGGTATGTTTATGTTTGCACCATAAAGTGTTATACCGAGGGGTAAGAGAATNACAAGAGATTTTTCTGCGATTTCCTTGATATTTTCCTTCAAATATACGTTTCCTGCAAGTATTCCAAAAATCAGAGCGAGNAAAAGAGCATCAAAAGCAGGATCGAGGACACTAATCCCATAAGCCAGAATTCCGCAGAAGGCTGTTATAGACAGGAATATTCCAAAATCTTCACTACTCGCGATAAACCTTGCAATGCTCCGGATACTCTCAGGTGATTTGAAGTGCTCCCACATTTCAGAAAATTCTGGAATAAGAACATATAAAATGGTTTTGAAACTAAGAATCCAGAATGGTACACTGTTGGTGGAATTAACCTTTTGGGNTATCTATATATTGTCGGAAAGCTGGAGAACAAGATATGAAAATAATCGATCTGAGTGTTCCGATAGAGGAATCGCCAAGTGAAGTTGAAAAAGTAGAAATTAAACGTATAAGCCACACAGAAACGGCTGATATGTTCTGTGCTGTCTTTGGATGCAGTAAAGAGGATTTACCTGAAGGTATGGGCTGGGCTGTAGACCACATCTGCCTTTCAACTCACATAGGGACTCACGTGGATGCTCCCTGGCATTACTTCCCGGAAAGCGAGGGTAAAAAAGCAAGGACAATAGATGAAATGCCACTTGAATGGTTTTACGGAAATGGCGTTATCCTTGACTTCCGCTACAAAGCAGACGGTGAACTGATAACAGTAGAGGATATCGAGCAGGCTCTTGAGAAAATAAACTACGAGCTCAAAGAAGGAGATATAGTTTTAATTATGACTGGAGCTGATAAATACTGGGGAAAACCTGAATATTTCAGCAAGGGTTGTGGACTGGACAGAGAGTCAACCTTATGGATACTCGACCACGGTGTGAAAGTGATAGGAATAGATGCCTGGACTCTCGACATACCATTCGCTTTTCAACGTCAGATTTTTGAGAAGACTAAAAACGCAAGCATTCTCTGGAGCGCCCATCGTGCAGGAATTGAGAGAGAGTACTGCCATATTGAAAAACTTGCAAACCTCGATAAAGTACCAAAACCGTATGGATTCAAGTTTGCTTGTTTCCCCGTGAAAATAAAGGGGGCAAGTGCTGGATGGTGCAGAGCAGTTGCTATCATTGAGTGACAGATCTAAACTTTCAGAATTCTCACGTCAACCACATATCTGCTAACATAAGGTGCAAAACTTCCACATCTCCTAATTTTTACAATTTCGACGTCCATACCACTCGATTTGAACAGTTGTCTTACACTCTCAGGGAGTTCTCCCTCTCTATTTTCACTCTCAAATGTGTAATAATGCACATATCCTCCCCTCTTCACCTTCTCCCTTATCAGNGGCACAAATTCTCTTGCGGAATAGGGAGCGGGCATCAAAATTCTATCAAATTTTCCAGGAAGGTTTGGAACAACATCTCTGACGTCTCCCTTCACAACCTTCACAATATCTTCAACCTTATTCAGCCTGACATTTTCTCTGAAATATTCAACTGCAATCGGGTTCAGTTCAACACCAATCACTTCGGATGGTTTTGCAAGCTTTGCAATGACGACTGCATAGGGCCCTACTCCAGCAAACATCACAAGAATTCTTTCGCCTTCTTTAACCAGCTTCGCAATCCTCTCCCTCTCTCCAGAGAGTCTCACAGAATAGTAAACCTTTGTCGGATCAACAAGAAACCGGCATCCGTGTTCCCTCACAATTGTTTCAGTTCTTTCACCGAAAATTTTTTCGTATTTCGCAACCCTGAAAGTACCCTCTACCTCTCCGATTTTCCTGAGAACAGTTTTAACATGCTTGTGCTTTCTTAGGATGGCCTCAACAATCTCATTCTTCAGGTGCAGAACTTCATCAGGAATCTCAATCACAACAACATCNCCTATTATCTCAAAACTTCTCCTCACAAGATTGATCTCATCCTCCTTTAATCTTTCCCCAAGCATTTCTCTGAGAACNTCTTTCAGCGACACGGTTATATCATGACCACTCAACTAAAATTGATTGCGATGATTGAAGAAAAGCTGAGAGTTTATTTCATCACAGATAGTAGATATGGCAGACACGAAAAACTGACTGAGAAAGCTCTGAAAGGTGGAGTTAGAGCAATTCAGTTCAGAGAAAAAAATATGAGTGGTAAGGATCTCTACCTGACAGCGAAGAGATTGAGAGAGCTGACCCTGGAGTACGACGCGCTGCTTTTCATAAATGATAGAGTTGACGTTGCCATGGCTGTTGAGGCAGACGGTGTTCACGTCGGTCAAAGTGATCTCCCCTACTATGCCATCAGAGAATTCTTTGACGGTTACATTGGTGTCTCTGCACATACAGTGAAGGAGGCAAAGGCCGCAGAGAGATATGCCGACTATCTTGGAGTCGGACCGATTTTCAAAACCAGAACTAAAGAAGACGCAAGAGAACCAATCGGAATAAAGGGTCTTGAGAGAATAGTTAGAAATGTCNGAATACCAGTTGTGGCAATCGGAGGGATAACTGCAGAAAATGCCAGTGAGCTCTTCAGAGTAGGAGTAGCTGGTATAGCAGTGGTTTCTGCCATTGCTTCAGCAGATGACATTGAAGAAGCGGCANGGAAACTCGTGTCATTAACAAAAATTTAACTTAATTTATACAAAAATTTTTGAAGAGAAAAGATATGATCTCCTAAATAAATTATATATGCCTTACAAATTTACATATCAACATGCACCAGTATTATGAACTCAAAGATTTAAAAACAACTGCTCCAAAACTATTCGGAATACCCACTGGAACCAAACTTGACGAGATGTTCTTCAAAATTGAGAAAGATGGTAATAAGTACGTTAAAAAACCGCTTGGAGGAATTCCCCATCTTGCTGTTATGAATCTTACAGGTGTACCTGACACTGGCAAGAGTTTGCTTGCAGAACAGTTTGCGGTGACACAGGCTAACGCGGGCTACAGAGTTCTGTTTGTTACTGTCGAAAGTCCGGCTCACTTTCTTTATACAGCTCTTAAGCAAAAAAGTGAGGCTTTGAATGCCGACTTTAGCAAAGTTGAACAAAATATCGTGGTAATTGACGCGTCACAAGACGATGAACTGAGAGAAAATCCCAGAGCCCTAATGGACACAATGGCCTATGCAATAAAAGAGANAAAGGTCACTAACACAATTATTGACAGTATTACAGGGCTCTATGAACACAAAGAAGTAATGGCAAGACAGATAGTGAGACAGTTCTTCAACTTCCTGAAAAAATTCAGACAAACAGGAATTTTTGTATCCCAGAAACGTTCAGCTCAGGCAAGTGAAAGTGCAGAGGCTGCCGGCGGTCTGGCTGTAGCACATATAGTGGATGGAACTATTGTGCTTGATAAAAAGCTCATCGAGTCAAGATGGGATGTAAGACTTTACGGGCTTCCAGTTGGGAGTGTTCTCAGAACGATAAGAATAGATGGATGTCGCCTTACGGGTCACGATTCCCGAACCTGGGTTTTTGAGATTACTGAGCTTGGTACAATTCAGATTCTGGAACCTATTGACGAATACATCAGAAAAAGGGGAGAAAAGTTGAAAGACGAAGGGGAGTAACGATATATTTGGAGGTGATCATCTATGGAGGTTATAAAAAGGCCGGTGGGTGGTAATATAGACAAAATGGCTGAGAAGGTGTTTTACGAGAGTATAAATCTCCTTGGTGGACTGAGAAGATTGATTGAATATAGAAACCTCACCTGGCTTCCCAGCCTGGCAGAAGCGGCATATGTGGTTGTTCTGAAAAATGAAGCTTTTAAAACGTACACAGAGATNGCAAGAGAACTCGGAATCACCGAACAGACCGCTAAAAATATAGCCACTGCCGATGAAGAAGAAGTGAGACGGTACATAGAAGGTGAAGAACTTGAAAGACCAAAAGAGCACATAGCAGGTGGAATTGCAAAGCTGGCATACAGTAAACTCAAGAAAGAGGGTAGACTTGATAGCGAAGAAATATCGATTTTGAAAGAGGAAGCGGAGGTACTTGACATAGACTGGGCGGTTCATGTTCTTGCAAAAATCAGAGGACTGGATTTTCCAGCTGAGAAAGAACAGCTTCTCGCAAGACTGAGTGGAGCCGTGATTAAGGGAAAGAAAATGGAGGAAATCCTGGAAAAAATAGAGTACCCCGTGAAAAGCCCGGCAGAACTTCTGCACAAAATCAAAATCGTGCTCAAATAAATATTTTTAAAACATTAACTTTTAAAATGAAGATTGATTGATAAAAATTAAATACTGACTTGATTTAGCACATAGCAGGTACAGCAGTGGTGAGAGGATGATTGAGGTAGAGGATCTCACAAAGTATTACGGTAAGTTCAAAGCTCTGGATGGTGTAAATCTAAAAATAGATGAAAATGAGGTATTTGGATTTCTGGGGCCAAACGGCGCTGGGAAAACGACAACGATAAATCTCATACTGGGACTGCTCAANCCTGACAGAGGTAGAATACGGGTTGCTGGAATTGATGTTCAGAAGAATCCGCTTGAAGTTAAGAGAATATGTGGGTACCTCCCAGAGAATGCAGGATTTTACAGTCATATGACCGCAAGACAAAATCTCATGTATTTCTCAGAATTCTACCGAATGTCAAAAGACCAGATGATGAGAAGAATTCAAGAATGCCTTGAACTGGTTGGATTGGATTACGCTGCAGATAAGAAAGTTGGAGAATTCAGCAGGGGGATGAAACAGAGACTTGGACTTGCACAGGCTCTGATAAACGATCCTGAAATAATTTTTCTGGACGAACCTACAGCCGGACTCGATCCAAATGGTTCAGCAGAATTCATAAAAATCATCATGGAACTGAAAAAAGAGGGGAAAACAATTTTCTTCTCATCACACATACTTTCAGAGGTAAAAAAAGTCTGTGAAACTGTTGGGATAATCCACAGAGGTAGAATAGTTGCCAAAGGGANAATTAAAGATCTAAGCAGTGGTTACAGAATTGCTGTGGCAGCTGAACCTGAACCGGATCAGAAGATTCTGAAAAAGTATGGAAGGGTGAAATACNATTATGAGAGAGGTATATACTTGCTGGAAACCGATAGAGACTGCAGAATAGAGGTTTCAAGAGAGCTCTTTGAACACGGTTTTGTTGTAAAGGAGCTTCACCTAATGGAGCCAAGCCTTGAGGAAATATATTTTTCACTTGTTGAAGGAGGTGAATCGGATTAGGATTCTTACAGTTGCAAAAAAAGAGTTTTCTGATATTGTAACAAGCAGAAAGTTTGTTGTATTTCTTGTAATTTACCTGCTTTTCTTTGGTTTCAGCCTGTATCAGGGAGCAAGCAGGTTCACCCAAGAATTCATGTATTATTCAGCAGGTATGGGGGAAAAACCAACCTTCATCACAATATTCGGAATTTTTACAACAGGAACGATCTCTTTTATAGGTGGATTGTTCGGTCTCTTGATGGGATTTGACATGTTAACAAGAGANAAAGAAACNGGAACNCTTAAAACTCTTCTTTCCCATCCTGTTTTTCGCGATGAGATNATAAACGGAAAAGGCCTTGCGGCTCTGGTTGCAATGGCTCTTATAGTTGCAATGACCATAGTGGTCGCTCTTGGAGTTCTGATGATTGCTGGATTCACACCTGAAGTAGAGGACCTCCTTCAGATAGCTGAATTCTCGATAATNACTCTTGCTTATCTGTTCACTTTCTTCTCGATCGGTCTCTTTGCTTCAGCAGTTTCAAAAACCACAACAACTTCACTGCTCATAGCGTTTGGTCTGTTCTTTTTCTTTTCCATCGTTATGCCNACGCTCAGCTTTGTGGCTTCATCAATGCTTGTTGGAGAACCACCAAAACCACCCGATGTTAAGATGAGTTCGACAACTTCCGAAAATCCCTCAGTGATTAACATAACTGAGGATCCGAGATGGCAAGAATACAAAAAGCAGATCGAGGAGTACAGCAGAAAAATGGCGGCAGTAAAAACTACATTTGACCTCTTATCTCCCTCAAGTAATTATATAACCCTCGTAAATTCACTGTCAGGAAGGAGTTTATATGTACCCTATCCAGCTCAAGATACAACCAAAAACTGGATCGGGATGTTTGTAACACCGGTAATATTTTTTGCACTCAGTTACGTGAGGTTTCTGAGGGAGGAGTTAACTTGAAGAAAATATGTCCAGCTCTGATACTTGCTGCTGTAATGGTATCCTATGCGCTTGTAGGTACCATAANATGCGAAATAGCAGAAGTTGACGCAGTTCCCGGTCAGATCCTGATGTTTGACATTAATATAATTAACAAAGAAAGCTATGAAAGGGAGATTCCTCTCAATTCACATCTTCCCCAGGATTTTGGTGCAGACTTTATTTACCAGAACAAAATAGTGAGAGAACTCAAATTGAATTCATCCGANGAAAGAACAGTCCAGTTCAGAGTCAAGATTCCTCAAAATGCAAAGGAGGGGACGTACTTCGTAACTGTATATGCATCAGATACATACACGATCAGAATCAATGTGAGAAACCCCGACGATGCTGTTAAAATTAGTTCAGCAATTACGGGAGTGTCAATTGAAGCAGGTGATTCTGTCAGGTTCCCGATAACTGTCAAAAATCTTGTTTTTGGCGATTATACCGTAAAGTTGATGTGTGAACATCCTGAAGGCTGGAAATGCAGATTTTATGATGGGGATGTGGAAGTCTTTTCCATAGTACTCCGACCTGAAGAGGAAAGGCAACTGATTCTTGATGTTGAGAGTGACAGCAGTTCCGATGTTGGTCTATACAAGGTAAGACCATTCTTCAATTCTCAGTTTCTGGAACTTCAAATTAAAATAACAGAAACTCACAGAGGGGAGAAGGGCGAGGTTAAACTCAGGATAATCGACAGGGATGGTAGAGGTGTGGAAGGAGCAAAAATTAAGGTTGGAAATCAGATCTTTTACACTTCACCTGAAGGTGATGCTATCTTCGAAATTCCCGCAGGAAAGTATGATATCGTGATAACAAAAGGAGNCTACTATGACAAGGAAATAAAAAATGTGAATGTTAAGGCTGGGAAGACAACAGATCTCGGAACGGTATACATGGAAAAGAAACCATATTACGTTGAGGTAAGGGTTGTAAATCCAAAAGTGACTTCAACTTTAGCCAAAACTCCAGAATTCAGGTTCCGTGTTGAGAATACAGGTTACGCAGACGATACATACTTACTCTCTGTAGAAGGACTTCCTGCAGGGTTCTACACAAGATTCAGGGACTCCGCAGGAGTTATAGTATCCGAAATATTCCTTGCAAGCGGAGACTCAGAGGAGATATCTCTTGAAATTCTCGTACCTCCAGCAGCACAGCCGGGCACGTACAATCTGACTCTTCATGTTGATGGTAGATTTAAAGCAAGTAGGAATTTAACACTCAAACTCGTTGGAGAATACAGGCTCTATTTAGAGCCTGAGGGCGGTAGATATATGTTTACAGCAGAAAAAGGAGAGAAAAAAGAAATACCCGCACTAATCGGAAACGCTGGTATTGGTGTCCCTATAACGAATATCTCAGTCTCCATCTCAGCACCAAAGGATTGGGAAGTCTCCGTGTTCCCAAATTCAATACTCACACTACCTGCTGGACAGAGCATACCCGTNAAAATAGTGCTTTTCGTGCCTCCTGAAACAATTCCAAGCGAATACAAACTCACAGTTAATGTGAAAAGTGATCAAACCCAGCTAACTGAGGAATTTAAAATCATCGTAAAGGAGAGAAGCTACGCAACCCTTATCGGAGTTGCAATAATACTTTCTGCAATTTTCTTTCTGATATACATATTCAGGAGGGCTGGTAGGAGGTGATCAGGATTAATCAGGTTTTCAGGAAGGTATCAGGGTGAATTGCCAAAACTTTAAAATCCTCCGGGAGGTGACCACTCATGCTATCAAAAATTGAGATGGCCGTCATCAACTCGCTTAAACCTGGAAAAAGATACTCCGTTGATGAAGTTGCCAAACTCTCCGGATTGAGCAGAGATGCTGTTTTGAAGGCTGTCTATCTGCTTAGAGAGAAGGGCTATGCGGAAATTGAAGAAGAAACGGACACCCTTTATGAGCTTACCGAGGAAGGAAAAGAGTATTTAAACAAGGGACTTCCTGAAGAGAGACTGCTCAGTCTGATTGAAAAAACAGACAGAATCAAGGACTTAAAAGATGCAATGGGGAGACAGTTCGAGATCGCTCTTGGATGGTTGAGAAGAAAGGGAGCTGTAGAGATTGAAGATGGTAGATTGAGAATTGTTAAAAAACCTGTATTTGAGGAGAGGGCAGCACTCAAAAGTATAAGCGAGGGTAAATGGAATGAGGTAGATTTGAAGCTTTTGAAATTGCTCCAGAAAAGAAAACTCATTAAAAAGGAGGAAAAAAAAGAAATATTTGTTCATCTTCTCAAAAAACCTGAAGAAACTGAACTGAAACCCTATATTACCGACATAACCCCGGAAATTCTTGTCAGCGGAGAGTGGAGGGGGAGAGAGTTCCTCAGCTACGATGTATCTCTACCATCCAGAGAAGTATTTCCAGGTAAAGTGCATCCTTACGAGAGGATAATCAGGGAATGCAGGAAGATATTTCTGGAAATGGGGTTCAGAGAAATTAAAGGACATTACGTCCAATCAGCTTTCTGGAACTTTGACGCTTTATTTCAGCCTCAGGACCACCCAGCCAGGGATATGCAGGACACATTTTACCTAGACAGATTCGTGAAAATCGATGGAGAAGTGGTGGAAAAAGTAAGGGAAACACATGAAAATGGCTGGACCACNGGCTCAACTGGATGGGGTGGTGAATGGAGTTTGAGAAGGGCTCAGCAACTTGTATTGAGAACCCACACAACAGCAATCACAATACACTACCTCGCAGAAAATCCCGAGCCGCCACAAAAGGCGTTCTGCATAGACAGAGTTTACAGAAGGGAAGCTATAGATGCAACACACCTGCCTGAATTTGACCAGCTTGAAGGTGTAGTTCTCGATGAAAATGTTGGATTTCGCCATCTTTTAGGATTGCTGAAAGAGTTTTTTGTGAAAATGGGTTTCGAAGAAGTTCGATTCAGACCAGGATACTTCCCCTACACTGAGCCAAGTGTCGAACCCGAAGTTTACGTTGATGAACTTGGCTGGGTGGAACTCGGAGGCGCTGGAGTGTTCAGGAAAGAGGTTACTGAACCACTGGGAATTAGAGGNAAAGTGCTCGCCTGGGGTCTGGGAATTGGAAGACTTGCAATGCTGAAACTGGGGATGAAAGATCTCAGAAGACTCTATTTACCTGATCTTGGATGGCTGCGAAATGCTGCTGTAACTGGAATCTTCAGAAAGTTTTGATCTGGATTTTTGTAAAACTTTTGTAAAACCCTCCCACCATACTCATCTTGGGAGATGGCTATCCTATTTCTTCCCCGAGTTTTGAGAGATCTACAACTCTCAAACCCGGAATGTTTAAGTGTGTAATGGATAATAAGGCACAATGAAGGTTGCTGTTATCGGGGCTGGATGCTCCAGATTTGGTAAAAGAGATGATGTCACAGTTCAGGAACTNGCTTATGAGTCGGTAAAGGAGGCAATGGAGGATGCTGGTGTGACACATGATGATATTGATCTCAGCATTGTTGGATGTGTTGGTACACGAAGTTACGAGCTCATGCCAGCTGTTCCGGTGAATGAATACTGCGGCTTCAGTGGTAAGGGTCCGATGAGGGTTGAGGCTGCGTGTGCAACCGGAAGTGCTGCCATCGGTACTGCGTATAATTGGATTAAGTCAGGAATGGTTGACGTTGCCATTGCAATTGGCGTGGAGAAAATGACCGAAGTGGATACTGCAATTTCACTTGCTGTTGGAGGGAGAGCAGGGAACTACCTGTGGGAGTTCCACCAGTACGGCACAACTTTTCCGGCATACTATGCAATGCATGCAACCGCCCACATGTCAAGGTATGGAACAACAGAAGAACAAATGGCACTTGTGGCCGTTAAAGCTCACAGAAACGCTGCAAAGAATCCTAAAGCCCATTTCCAGAAAGAAATTGATGTAGAAAAAGTACTCAGTTCCAGAGTAATTGCCTATCCTCTCAAACTCTACGATTGCTCACCTGTAAGTGACGGTGCTTCTGCAGTTATTCTTGCATCCGAGAGGAGAGTAAAGGAGCTGGGAGTTGATGCGGTCTGGATTGAAGGAATTGGTTACTCGTCAGACACAGCAAGCATGACAATGAGAGGAGGATTCATCGGACTCAGATCTTCGGTGGAGGCTGCGAGAGTTGCATACAAAATGGCTGGAATCGAGAATCCAGTAAATCAGCTTGATTTTGCCACAGTCCATGACTGTTTCACNATCGCAGAGATACTGGCCTACGAGGATCTTGGATTCTGTAGAAAGGGAGATGGTGGAAGATTTGTTAAAGAGGGGGAATCAGATTTTGGAGGAGTGCTGCCGGTGAATACATTCGGTGGACTGAAGGGAAAGGGGCATCCTCTTGCTGCCACAGGAATTGCTATGGTGTACGAAATTTTCAGGCAGCTAAGAGAGGAAGCAGGTAAATTGCAGGTAGATTTGAAGAACTACACAGCATTATCCCATAATGTGGGTGGTACTGGGCATTTTGCCTGGGTCTTTATTTTCAGAAGATAGGTGGTGATCTCTATGTTTCTTGAGAGTCGTGAAATTGTTTTCAGGCATAAAATACCTGTAAAACAGACCGACAAGTTCTGGAAAGGTCTTGAAGCTGGTAGAATTCTGAAGACTGTATGCAGAAATTGTAAAAGAGAGTTTTACCCACCAAGAGCGGAGTGTATCTGCGGTGGAGAAGTGGAGTGGATTGAAATTAATGAGGAGGGANTGATTGAGACATTNACGGTTGTGTACACAATTCCCCATGGCTTTGAATGGAGTAAACCCTACACGATAGCAATCGCAAGATTTGGAAAGGTAAAGTTAATGGGATGGGTTGAAAATACAGAAAAGCTGAAAGTCGGAGATAGGGTAAGAGCATACACCGACACGGATAAATCAGGAGTATGGAAGGTCTATTTTGAGGTGCTGGACAGTAGGTGATATTATGGATTTCACTCTTACTCCAGAACAGCTCGATATAAAAAACGCTGCAAGAGAATTCGCAGAAAATGAATTTACACCTGAGATTATGGAAAAGTGTGACAGAGAGGAAATTTATCCTGCTGAGATCGTGAAGAAAGCACGAAAACTCGGTTTTTCCACAATCAAGATACCCGAAAAGTATGGTGGAATGGGGCTATCGCTCTTTGAAGAAGTTCTGGTTACTGAGGAGTTTTATAGAGTGAGTCCTGGAATAGGAAATGCCTGCCTGAGCTCGACTTTTGGCTGTGAACTGCTTACTCTTTTCGGCAGTGAAGAACAGAAGGAGAAATATCTAAGAATTATTACTGAGAAATACGGTGTTTCTGCGATGGCAACAACAGAACCTGATGCAGGAAGTGATGTTGCAGCCGTAAGAACAAAAATCATTAAGGATGGCGATGAATGGGTTGTTAACGGAACAAAAACATTCATAACCAACGGGAGTGTTTGTGATTTCGTTCTGGTTCTGGGAAGAACTTACGAGGGTGAAAAGAGGCATCACGGGCTAACATTCGCCATTATCGAGAGTAAAGCTAAGGGATTCAGGGCAACAAAAATAAGAAACAAAATGGGATTGAGGGCGAGTGATACAGCAGAGATAGAGCTTAAAGACGTGAGAATTGGAGACGAGAATATCCTCGGTAAACCAGGTGAGGGATTTTACTACTTGATGGAGTTTTTCAACCATACACGCCCGAGAGTTGCTGCTCAGGCTGTTGGAATAGCCCAGGGAGCATTTGAACACGCTCTGAATTACGTGAAACATAGAAAACAGTTTGGTCAACCAATTGCAGCTTTTCAGCACACTCAGTTCAGATTAGCCGAGATGGCTACTCGCATTCAGGCAGCGAGGCTTCTGACCTACCAAGCTGCCTGGCAGTGCAGTACCGGTAGAGCAAAGCCAGAGCTTTCCTCTATGGCAAAGTACTTTGCAGGTGAGACGGCTGTGTTCGTTACTGACTGGGCTGTTCAGCTGCATGGTGGATATGGATACGTAGCCGACTATGAAATCGAGAGATTTTACAGAGATGCAAAGCTCATGGAGATCTATGAAGGGACGAAAGAAATTCAAAAACTGGTAATTGCAAGAAGACTTATCGGCAGTATTTAG
>MTNC01000070.1 GCA_002010285.1 Archaeoglobus sp. JdFR-41
TTTTTTGAGTGTTTCAGGTATCAATCTGTTATCAGGTATTCCTAGAGAAACAAAAGTTAGTCCTCATAAGGTTTTACAACAACTCTGTAATCCTCCTCGATCTCTCTCAGGAGCTCTTTCTTCGAGAATCCTCTTGCATAGACAAGTAGAGCTAATCCTCCGNCTCCAACTCCTTCCTTGACGAATCCTTCACTGTAAGCCCTTAAGCCCGGGTATCTTGACTCTCCGAGACCCGGATCAGATACCATAACAGGGTAGGGAGATAAGCTCAGATCTGTGTTTGGATCAGATGCAACATACACCGTTGTTGCAATCGCAGCTTCACATTCTCCAGCTCTCGATATAAGATTTGCCGCTGCTACCATCTGGGTACCACCAGCAAGTACAACTGGGCACTCACTACCAAGAGATATCCCAACAATACCTGCAAGAACAGGGTCTCCAACTTTTGCGAGAATTTCNAGAACATCATTACTCTCTAACCTCTTTACAGCTTTGTCAATAACCCTGAGCTTCAAATCGATGGGATTTTCAGGCATACTGGACGAGACTGCTGGGTTTAGATTTAAAGCCTTCAAAACTGCTCCAGCAGTCGTTGTCCCAGCAGGGATTGTCTCACCAATCATCAGACAGTCAGCAATCCTTGACAGTTGCCTTCCAAGCATCTTACCACTCTCAACGACTGAAACAGCGTCACCGATGCTCATTGCGTCTTCAACTTCGATGTTTTTACCCACCGGTGCAGAAAGTGTTATGAAGGGTATTTTTGGTTTGACCATCATGCCAGAATCCACAACGAAAAATGGGATCCCTGTGAGGCGAAGAGAGGTGTATGATATCAGTGCTGGGGTCGGTTTTCCGTCCGGAGTTGCAGGAATGTCATCTATCGAGAGACACTTTCCGTAATAAAGCAGTTCCGCATCTGCAGACGGTGTGTATTTCACAAGCTGGGGATTTGCCCCTGCAACTGTGATTCCTGGAATTTCAGCAGTTTCTGTGTTTCCAGCTACCAGAACGAAAACGACCCTCTTTTTCAGAAGTTCGATGAATTTCTCTCCATCTCCCTTCACAACTTTGAATGTCATGGACTCTCAAGCGGTATTCAGATTATAAAATTAACTGGACTTGAAATCAAAATATTCAGAAAAAGTTGAAGTTGAATTCTTCGACATAGGTTTTTCCACCTTTCCAGAAACCGATTTATTGTCCAAATGAGAACTGAATCTTGTGAGATGTGCAGAGTGCAAGGGTAGACTTCTGTGCGGAAGACTCAGATGTCCACTTATCGAAAAATTCAGAATTTTAAAGAGAATCGAAGTTTCACCAGAAATTCTCGATCCAACACCTCCATCAATCTTCGTTGGACGTATTGGTTACCCAAAAGTGTACACTGGCCCTCTCGTTGCTTTNAACGTTGATCCGGTGTATGCAGACTCCCCATGGATGTGGAAGAGCATTGAGGAGGCTATAAAACTCCGAGTTTCTTTACTGCGTACGTCGAAACCAGTAAGAGTTGACTCTNCAAGAGATCCTGACAGATTCGTTCAGGAAGTTCAAGAAGTTGCAGCATCGTTAAAACCGGTGGATGTTGAAGCGAGAATTAGTAAAGTCAGAAAAAAAGCAGAATTTGATGACGTCATGCAACCGATGGGATACTCTGCAACTGTGGAGGATCTCAAGATTACTGAAAATCCCAGAATACCTGATAGAGTTGAGAANGTCTACCACGACGAACTGAAGGCTGTAGAAGCGGTTATGAATCTGTACAGGCACGGGTTTTCAACCTACTATCTGCAGAGGATTTTTTCTGCAGGGATTTTAGGAACTGGAGAAGGAAGAAAATTCGTACCAACCCGATGGAGTATAACTGCTGTACACAGCATTATTGCAGAAGAGTTGAAAAAAGAAATTTCAGAGCATGATTCGGTGAATGAATACCNGGTATTCTATCACGAACATTTTGGGAATCATTTTGAGGTGATTTTGTATCCCTCCCGTTACCGGTTCCATCTCATTGAGATCTGGAAAAGGAAATCGTTTTGGAGTCCACGTGAAGACTGGATTGGTTACGACTGGGAAGACATAAGACCTAAAAGAAGATACTCCTCCCTTGGTGGAGGATACTACGCTGCCCGTGTTGCAGCTGTTGAATATCTCTCACGAATTAAGAGACAGGCTGGTGTGATCGTTGTCAGAGAAATAAAACCTGAGTACTACGCACCTCTCGGTGTCTGGGTTGTGGAGGAGGGTGTGAGAAGAGCTCTGAAGAAGGATGGTGAGAGACTTGAGTCGTTTGATGAAGCTCTTAACGTTGCAGCGAAAAGAATTCAGACGGAGAGCAGAAAATGGAAACACTTAATTCAGCATCAGACGTCAATAGACGAATTTCTATAATATTTTATATAAAAAATAATCTCTGCTACTTCAAGTGCAAAGTCCCAACAACTGTAAGGGGAAATCTGCAGTTATCTAAAGTTTTATGTAAGTTGAAAAGAAAAATTCTATCATGAGGCATCCATCTGTTGCCGGAAGTTTCTATCCATCCAGTCCACAATCTTTAATTGCGATGCTGAAAGAGTACACCGAAGCCGTAAAGGATGAGAGTGTAATTGCCTGCATCTCCCCTCATGCGGGTTACGTCTATTCTGGACGAACTGCTGGTAGAGTTCACTCACTTCTTCCCGATGCAGAAACCTTCGTAATTCTTGGCCCAAATCACACAGGTGTTGGATTACCCGTTGCAGTTTCAACTGATACCTGGTTAACACCTCTTGGCGAGGTTGAAGTTGACGAGGAGTTCGTTAACGCAATGCCCGGAAAGATCGTTGCCATAGATGAGACTGCCCACAGGTATGAACACAGTCTCGAAGTTCAGGTTCCATTCCTCCAGTATCTGCACAAAGATTTCATGATCGTCCCGATATGTCTCGGTATGCAGGATGAAGAGACTGCCAGAGAAGTTGCTGAGGAAATTCTTGAGGCCGAACAAAAAACCGGTAGAAAAATTGTAGTGATTGCTTCTTCAGACATGCATCATTACATCCCCGATGATGAATGCAGGAAGCTTGACAGAATTGTTATAGATGCCATTCTCTCCATGAACACTGGGAAATACTATCAGACAATTTACAAACTTCAGGCAAGTGTATGCGGGTATGGGTGCATCGCTGTAGCGATGAATTACGCGAATGCAAAAAACGCGAAGGCTGAGCTTGTGGATTACTCAACGAGCGGTGATGTTGCAGACAGAAGCGCCGTCGTTGGATACGCAGGAATAGTTTTCCGAAGTTGAGTTACTGATACAGAAACAAATCTCAACAGAAATCCTCGAGAGACTGTTGCGAAAGATTTGAAACTGTCTTCCATCTTTTTCTTACGTAGCCTGGCAGCTTCCCCTGAGATACCAGCTTTCTGAGAAATTCTCTCGTTAAAGGATCGCTTGCGTATCCACTACCAAAATCTCCAGCAATCTCCTTTATTTTCTCTATCTCCTTTTCTCTCTCAACCTTTGCAATTATAGAGGCAGCCGAAACAACGATGTATTTTTCATCTGCCCTGTGTTCAGCAACAACTCTGCAACCTGTTATCTTCTCCAGTTCAGTTGCAAGTCTGTCTGGGATAACATCCGGGCTGTCCACAAAGACAACATCCGGTCTCAGGTTGAGAATCAGCTCAGCAAAACAGTCCTTCAGAATTTCATTTATAGTTTTATGCTTCATCATCTCATCCAGTTTCTCGGCGTCAACTTTCACAACTTCAACTCTGGCAACACGCCTGATCTTATCGGCAAGTTCTATCCTCCTCTGATGAGGTATCTTCTTGGAGTCCCGCACACCCATCTTGCGTAATTTTCCCTCATTTACCTGTTCCAGACACACCCCAGCGACAACAAGAGGGCCGATGACNCATCCCTTCCCTGCTTCATCAATTCCTGCAATTCTGGACCGTACCTGAGACATTCTTTCACTTCATCGACTAAAATCCAAGTTTTAAGCCCTTCATCGGGAACTTCTTCTTTTTCATTTTCCTCATGAGATCTCTCATCGTTTTATAGTATTTCAACAACTCCTTCACTTCCTGCTGACTCGTTCCACTCCCAATTGCAATCCTTCTTATTCTGGATGAATCGATTATCCTGGGATTGAGGAGTTCTTCTTCGGTCATAGAATCCATTATCACCTTGAACCTTTTCATTTTCTCCTGTGTCATATCCATAACATCATCATCAATTCTGAGACCCATTCCGAGTGGCAACATTTCGAAGATTTTCCTTACTGGGCCCATCTTGTTCATCGCCTCTATCTGCTTGTATATATCCTTCAGAGTAAACGTACCTTTAAGGAAGGCTTCCGGATCGAGATCTTCCTCGCTCGCAACCCTCTCTATTTTCTCCATCAGAGCTTTGATGTCACCCATTCCAAGAAGTCTTGAAACAAAACCAGCCGGATCAAACCTCTCAAAATCCTCAACTTTCTCACCAGTTCCAATAAACGCTATGGGGATGCCTATTTCCCTCGCAGCAGAAAGTGCTCCACCACCCTTGGCAGTTCCATCAAACTTCGTTATCACTATACCATCTATCCCTATAGCTTCATGGAATGCTTTTGCCTGTCTGCTCGCAAGCTGACCTATTGCGGCATCGAGAACCAAGAGTTTGTAGTCTGGATCTACAGTTTTTGAAATCTCAATCATTTCATCAATAAGCTCCTTTTCAAGTGCGTGCCTGCCTGCAGTGTCAATTATGATCATATCGTAGTCTTTCAGCTCCTTAAGAGCATTTTTAACTATCCTAACAGCATCTTTCTTTCCTTTTTCACCATAAAAAGCAATTCCATAACTCTCAGCAAGTTGTTTAAGCTGTTCATAAGCTGCTGGTCTCCAAGTGTCTGCGGCAATGACAGCAGCTTTCAAACCTCTGTCTTTAAAATATTTTGCCATTTTAGCAGCTGTCGTGGTCTTCCCACTCCCCTGCAACCCAACAAGCATAATCTTTGCTTTTTTAAGTGGGATGTCCAGCCCCTCACCAACATTTTTGAGCAGTTCCTCATACACAATCNTGAGAATGTGTTCCTTAGCATCAAGCAGAGGGAGAATGTCCTCACTTAGTGCTCTTTTCTTTATTCCATCACTTATTTCCTTGACCTGCCTCACATTGACGTCTGCCTTTATAAGGGCTCTCTGAATATCTCTAACCATTTCCTCAACAAACTTTCTGTCAACAGTTGTTGTGCCCATTAGCTTTTTAGCTACATCTTTAAGAGCTTCAAGAGCCATTGAACTAACTGTTTTGAGAAGTATAAAAAACTTGGCGGTAATGTTAATTTACCTCGCTGGAAGGTGTAAGTATGCGAGAGGAATATCCCTCAACAGAATATCCCCACTATGTCTATCGTCCTCCGAACTTCAAAATTGTGTACTTCATATTCTCCTCAATAATTGCAATCATACTGTTTTTCGTGGGGTTGAATTTCTATACTGAATACCTGTGGTTTGAGTCCGTTGGTTTTGGAAGTGTGTACATCAAGTATATTCTTTATTCAATTGAGTTCTATCTTCTTCTATTTGTTCCATGTCTTATTCTGCTCATCCTGAACAATCTGGCTGTCCGGAAAATTACTGAGGACTTCCTCGGTGAACCTTTTAAAATACCATTTATCGTCGATTTCATTTTCGCCTCACTCATAGCTCTCGTTGCATTCCCCTACTGGAAAAGTCTGATTTTTTACATGAATTCGACTGATTTTGGTCTTACAGATCCGGTATTTGGACTCGATGCGTCATTTTATGTTTTCAAACTTCCCTTTCTGAGGGTTGTAGGGGGAACAATAGCGGTAGCAGCAGTTTTTTCCCTGATGGTCTCCATACTTTCCTATGCATACGTTTTTAGATGGGTAAGAAGTTTTGAAGAATTCAAGGAGGTTTTTCCTCCTGGCGGCTTCATTCATCTCGCAGCCTTAACTCTCCTAATCTTCTTGATCTCAGCTTACATGATAATACTCCAGAGATTTGAACTGGTATTTTCTCAACACGGGCTTATCAGTGGTGCCAGTTACGTTGAAGCTGTTGTAAAGGCACCGGCAATGCTATTTGGAGCTGCACTCTGCATAATAGCTGGAGTCGTTTCCGCGTATTTCATATTCAGAAAGGACATCGAACTTGCAGCATATCCGATTATAGTTTTTGTAATAATCTACATTCTCGCAATTGGTGTTCTCCCATTTGCCATTCAGAAGTTTCAGGTTGAGCCAAGCGAACTTGCCTACGAAAGTAGGTATATAGGATACAGCATCAACTACACACTTTATGCATACGGACTGAACGATGTGAGAAGAGTTCCCTTCAACTTTACTCCTGATCTCAGCATTGAGGATGTGATGAAAGCATCAGCAACACTCGACAATGTCAGAATCTGGGACCATCGACCAATTCTTGATGTATTCAAACAGCTTCAGCAAATACGAACTTACTACTCCATCAAAGATGTTGATGTGGACAGATATTGGATTAACGGTAGCTACGTTCAGTTGATGATTGCCGCAAGAGAGCTATCAGTTGATCTTCTTCCATCAAGGGCACAAACTTGGCTTAACAGACACTTGATATACACTCACGGTTACGGAGTTGTAGCTGCTCCGGTGAATTCGATCTCCAAGGAAGGATTGCCGGAACTTGTAATCTACGATATACCTCCACGAGGAGAAATTCAGATTTCGAGACCTGAAATATACTACGNAGAGCAGACGGGAAATTACGTGGTTGTAAATACCTCCCAAGAAGAATTTGATTACCCAGTTGGAGATGTNAACTACTTCACCAAGTACAAGGGAACGGGAGGTGTGAAACTCGATAGTTTGCGAAAGATACTCTACGCAATGAGATTTGGTGATGTAAACCTTATTCTGAGTAGCTACATTACCGAAGGCAGTAAACTTCTGTTCCACAGAAACATTGTTGAACGAGCTTCGACAATCGCTCCTTTCTTCAAATACGACAGGGACCCCTATGTTGCAGTAATAGAGGGTAAAATTTTCTGGATTATTGATGCCTACACCCTACTCGATGGATTTCCATACTCCGCAAAAGTGGAAGGCTACGAATACGGTATTTACAACTACATGAGAAATCCCGTAAAAGTTTTCATAGATGCGTATAACGGTACAGTTACATTCTACGTTGTGCAGGAGGACGCCTATGTGAAAACATTGGAAAACGCTTTTCCAGAGCTTTTCACATATCAGATGCCCGAAGAGTTCAGAAAACACATAAGATATCCAAGGGATTACTTCGAGGTTCAAGCTGCCATTTACTCTATCTACCACATGACAGATGTCACCGAATTCTACAATCGTGAAGACGTCTGGCAGATACCGAAAGAGAAGTTTGAAAATAACATAATCGATGTTGAACCCTACTACGTCACTCTATCCCTCGACTCCAAACCGGAATTTGTTCTGATGCTTCCACTGACACCGAAGGGGAGAGATAACCTGATAGCCTGGATGGGTGCAAGATGCGATGAAAAGTATGGCGAGCTCCTCGTTTACGAGTTTCCTAAAGGAGAGCTCATCTACGGACCCATGCAGATAGATGCAAGAATAGATCAGGATGCAGAACTGTCAAAACTGTTTACACTGTGGGGACAGGTTGGTTCGAGAGTCATCAGAGGTAATCTTCTTGTCATACCAATTAACAACTCACTTCTATACATTGAACCAGTTTACCTCAGAGCTGAATCAGCGAAGATTCCAGAACTGAGAGGAGTCATAGTCGTGCATAACGACATACTGAAAATGGGGGATAATCTCTACGATGCAATTGAAAAGGTATTTGGAGTTGCCGAGAAGCCTGAAGCCGAGAAGCCACCTCAGATACCACAAATACCTGCTCAGGAAGCTGTGGAAAAACTCGAAAAAATAAGAGAGTACTACTCTCGCTTCCTCGACGCTCTGAAATCCGGAAACTGGAGTGAAGCGGGAGAAATGATTGAAAAGATTGGTGAGGTTCTCGGAGTACAGTAGCTGTGCAGAGACTTTCAATATAGTTCAATAGTAAAAATCAGAAAGTAATTCAGAAAACAAGGTTAGAGATTGCGTCAGACACAAGTTTCGAAACAGATATACTGCTGAACACACATTCAACTGTATCCGTGGCTACAAGCTCTCTGATACCGGCTGAGATTAATTTTATTGTTGCAAAATCAGCCAGCACTGCATGGACGCATGCAGCCTCTACTTTTCTTGCACCAAGCTCCTTCAGCTTTTTGGCTGCTTCAACAACAGTGCCTCCTGTGGAGATTATATCGTCGACAATTACAACGTCTCTTCCTGCAACATCGATCTCTTTCGGCTTGATTTCAACTGACGTTGCATCTATTCTCTTCTTTTCCAGATAATCAAACTCGCATCCTGCGACACTTGCAGCGCTTTTCACCCTGTCGTATGATCCTACATCAGGGGATATCATGACAAGGTCCTGCCGGGAAGAGTAGAATTCGCCGATAAGCGGCATAGCATCCAGATTGTGTAGTTTTTTGAAGTGTGATGCAGCTTCCCTGCTGTGAATGTTGACCGTTATAACATGATCAGCCAGATTTTCAAGCAATTTCGCAAGTGTCTTGATACTCACAGCTTCTCCCTCAAGAAACATTTTATCCTGTCTCGCGTATCCCATGTAGGGGATAACAGCGATCTTCCTTCCTTTCAAAGCATCAAGAAGGAGAATCAGCCTCACCAAATCTTCATTTGAGTTCAGGCTACCAACCACAATGTTCTCTTCATCCGCATTCTCAACTCTCACGTATATTTCGCCATCAGGGAATTTTTTAAAGGTCGTTTTTGCAATTTCGAGTTTCAGCAGATCGGCAATTTTCACAGCAAGAGCTGGAGATGATGGACAGGGTACAATTTTCATACTTCAAAAAATTGAGTAAAAAATTTAGATTTTACTGTTTGTTAATCTGTTCGCTAATCCTTTGTTTTTCCGTGGAGATACTTCAGGAATTCAATAGGAAGTGGGAGAACAATCGTCGTATTAGGTTCCGCAGCTACTTCATTTACAGTCTGAAGGTATCTCAGCATCATTGCACCCTCACTCTGTGCTATTATGTCTGCAGCTTCTTTGAGCTTCATCGCTGCCTGCTGTTCTCCTTCAGCCCTGATTATCTTTGATCTCCTTTCTCTTTCTGCCTCTGCTTGCATCGCCATCACTCTTCTCATTTCTTCCGGCAGTTCAACATCCTTTATTTCTACAGCAGTGACTTTTATTCCCCATGGATTCGTAGCCTCATCGATGATTCGCTGAAGTTCAACGTTGAGTTTCTCCCTCTCAGACAGTACTTCGTCGAGTTCTGCCTGACCGATTATACTCCTCAGGGTTGTCTGTGCAATCTGAGCAGTGGCAAACCTATAATCAAAAACCTCCGTAACAGCCTTTGTTGGGTCCACAACCCTGTAATAAACAACAGCGTTAACCCTAACAGTTACGTTATCCCTTGTGACTACCTCCTGCGAAGGTACATCATACGTTACAGTCCTCAGGTCTACGACATTTATGCTTTCAAGAAGTGGAATGATGAAAAACAACCCTGGTCCTCTCGCCCCCACAAGCCTTCCAAGCCTGAATATAACTCCTCTCTCGTATTCTTTCACGATTTTAATTGCTGAGAGAAGAAATAGTAGAATTACCAGTGCAAATCCTATCCACAGCCAGTACAACTCCATAAGTTAAATTTTATTGAAGATTAATAAATTTTTTGTGAGAACCATTTTAAGACCAAAATTTAGTTTTTATTTTTTAGTAGTTTTGATAATCAACAAAAGATTTAAATTTTAAAAAACTATAGTCTGTTTGTGAGACAGAAATCAACTTCATCNGAAGAGTCGGGAAGATCAAAAGTCGTGAGAATACTGGCTGATCAGATTAGAGGTCTTTCTTCAGACAGGATATTGCTCTTATGTTTCCCATTTATTTCAGAATATCTTGATATAAACTTTATAAGAAGGAAATATGAGGAAATATCAGAGAAACTCGTTGACAAGCCTCTTCAATTCGATGAAGTCCTTGATAAGGAGAAAAGAAGAATTTTACAGTACAGACCGTTTCTTGAAAGAGAATCTCTGAAATTTGTCAGTCCTTCATACACCGACGCTTTTGCCTGTGCTCTCAACGATGCAGAGATCAACAAGGTATTCTGTGTAGTTTTAAGGGATATCTTAGAAGAGAGAGAGGTGATAAAGTACATTCCACGTGTGATTGCAAATAACTTCGAGAGATTGCCGGAAGGTGTGAGAGAAGAACTGCTGTTAAAACTCTCAGATGAAGAGTCTGTAGTCCAAGAAGTTGCGCTAATAGTAGCATGGTATTTTGACAGACTGTCAGATAACATCAAGAACAAACTGTTGCTGAAGTTAAGCAGTTCAACGGGTTCAGCGGAGTACATTGCAAGACTTGTTGCCAATCATTTTGAGAGGCTTCCTGTTAAAGTCAGAGAAGAGCTGCTACTGAGACTCGCTGGAAATGAGACCTCAGCAGGTTACGTGGCCTGGATACTGGCAAACTATTTTGAAAAACTCTCTGAGGAAGTCAGAGAGGATCTGATGCTGATACTTGCTGAGTATGTTGCTCGAGTCCTTAGGTGGAATTTTGAGGAGTTTTCAGAAGATGTGAGGGAAAAATTGCTCTTCAGACTTGCTGACAAAGATATCTCTGCCAGTTATGCTGTCCGTGTTGTAGCTGACAACTTTGAAAAACTTTCAGAAAATGTAAGAGAAGAGCTGCTGTTCAAACTTGCGGAAAAGGAGTCGTCAGCAGGTGAGGTCGCCCTTATAGTAGCGCTTTATTTTGACAAGCTTTCTGACAATGCGAGGAAGCTACTGTTCAAACTTGCTGATAGAGAGAGTTCAGCAAAACACGTTGCATGGGTTCTTGCATGGAACTACGATAGAATTCCAGACAGCATAAAAGAGAGCTTGTTAGACAAACTCGCCGAATACGTGGCACTTGTGGTTTCTGCAAATTTTGATAAGCTTCCTATAAATATAAGAAACAAACTTCTTCTCAGACTCGCTGAAATTGAGATTTCAGCGGGTTACGTGGCGAGGCTTGTTGCTAATAATTTTCACAGACTGCCTGCAAACCTTAGAGAGGAACTACTATTAAAGCTCGCTGAGAGGAACGTTTCAAGAGGTTATGTGGCCTGGACTGTCGCATTTCACTTCAATGAAGTCTCCACAGAAGTCCAGAGTCTTCTTGAAAAGTTGCAGTCGGAACTGGAATTTATAATCACGGAACTTTCAAGACAGGAAGATGAAAGATATCAGGGAATTGCAGTAGACCTTATCCTGAATGCAAAGACGAAGATTGAAAGAAAATTCGCCATTAAAACTCTCAAGAAGCTGAAAAAACAGAATAACAGGTGGGTTAGAGAGAAAGCAGTTTCCGCACTCAAAGAAATAAAAGAACTGGGNAAAAACGAGTCTGGAGAGAGAATTCAAGATGATAAAAATAATGAAGTCTAATAAAATATTAAGTGAACACTTCCTCTTTTGAGTAAACCACTATTCCTTTCTCGGTTATTTCAAATGGGTGTATCTTTCTACTGTGACTGGTTCCCCTCATTTTGAAAATTTCAATGCTTCTAACTCTCGTGTTCTCAATTCTGGTGTAATACAGAACTATTGATCCTTCAACAACGAAATTCTCAACTCCGAATCTGCTAATCTTGTCTCCTCCTCCCTCCACAACCTCACAGGTCAGAATTGAAGTTAGACCAAGTATTTCCATCGTTGTGGAGAGCTTGAGAAGTTCTACTCTGAACTTTGCGGGATCCCCTACTGTGAACCCAATCGAAGTTGTGGAGTCGAGTACCGCTCTCCTTGCCCCAATTTCATCCTGAATTGTAATTATCTGATCGAGAAGAGACCTTGTGTCAAAAGGACGAACGTCTATATACTTCTCATCAGAGGGTAGTCCTATCTTCGTTGAGGTAGCATCGACAATAGCCAGCATGTTTTCATCTTCATACTTTTCAAGTTCCCATCCGAAAGTTGAGAAATTCTCTCTGAGATGTTGCGGTCTCTCCTCAGTTGCAATAAATATGCCCGGTTCGTTAAAAGTTGTGATTCCGTTAACTATGAACTGCATCGCAAATACAGTTTTNCCCGAACCTGAGGGTCCTGAAACCAGGTAACTTCTATCTCTTAGCAAACCCCCCTCACAAATCTCATCGAAACCCGGAATACCGGTGGGAACTCTCTCAAGCATGCGATCACCACTTGGCAGTATTAAACCTTAAAGTTTAAATTGTTTACGCAAAATGAAACAATCATGGCGAAAATAACNGTTTCTCTGATAAAGGCAGATGTTGGAAGTGTTGCAGGTCATGTAACTGTGCCTGAAGAACTGAAAACTGTTGCTGAAGAAAGCTTAAAAAAAGCAGTTGAGGATGGGTTAATCATAGATTTCAGAATATTCAATGCTGGTGATGATCTCGAGCTTCTCATGACTCACAGAAAGGGTATTGATAACGAGGATATTCACAGACTGGCATGGGAGACATTTGAGAGAGCTGCTGAAAAAGCAAAAGAAATGAAACTTTACGGAGCTGGCCAGGATTTGTTGAAGGATGCGTTTTCAGGAAATGTCCGTGGTCTTGGACCAGGAGTGGCAGAGATGGAGTTTACAGAAAGAAAGGCTGAGCCGCTGATAACGTTCATGATGGATAAAACTGAACCAGGTGCTTTCAATCTTCCGATTTTCAGAATGTTTGCAGACCCTTTCAACACCGCCGGACTTGTGATAGATCCCTCAATGCACTCAGGTTTTGTATTCGAGATCTGGGATATAAAAGAGGACAGGAGAGTTTTTATGAGAACACCTGAAGAAATGTACGATGTTCTTGCACTCATAGGTGGAAAAGGACGCTTTGTTATAAAGAGGGTATTTCCGAAAGAGGGAGGAAAACTGCCCTCAGATGAACCAGTTGCAGTTATAAGCACTGAAAAACTGTATGAAGTTGCTGGAGAGTACGTCGGCAAAGATGACCCTGTTGCACTTGTAAGAGCCCAGAGCGGATTGCCTGCCGTGGGAGAAGTCCTTGAAGCATTCGCATTCCCACATCTCGTTAGCGGATGGATGAGAGGGAGTCACAACGGGCCGATAATGCCCGTACCTTTCAGATACTCCAAATGCACCAGATTCGATGGACCACCAAGATGTATTGCAGCAGGCTTCCAGCTTGCAAATGGAAAGCTTATTGGCCCAGTTGATCTATTCGATGATCCTGCATTTGATTATACCAGAATGAAAGCAATGGAAATAACCGATTATATGCGACGCCATGGACCGTTTGAACCCCACAGACTTCCTGGAGAGGAGATGGAGTATACAACTCTACCCAAAGTCCTGGAGAAACTCAAACAACGATTTGAAGAGATTTAANCATCCATGAAACAGATATTCTGGTACGGAATGGCTGAAGAGGAAAAAATTGACTACCTGCGGAAGTTCAGCGTAGCTGTAATTGGCAGCAGGATGTTGCTTGAACTTCTGTGGAGGAGTGGAGTTGGCTGTATAAGATACATCGGTGACTTTGTGACTCCGGTTGATTCACGCATAGACTGTACGATTAAACCACTTGAAGGGAGTAACTACGATGTCGTTCATCCAATGTCCACAGATTCTTGTATAATCTCCTATTTTTACCCGGACGACGTAAGAGAGTTGAGGAGGTTGCTTAGAGGAATAGATGTAGTGGTAGCCCATAAGTACATCGANATTGCAGCAGAAGTTTCTGAAAAAATCGGAGCCCCTTTTATTCCCGACATCATAACAACCTTCCTTCCTGATGGTGTTTCGTTTGACGAAGTGGAATATCCCCACATTAAGAAAGATCCCATATCATATGCCATAACCTGCAGTATTCAGGCAGGAGAGATACTTAGAATTTTCACCGGCTACCACCTTCCGACAATAGCACCTGAGGCATACATAGTGGATACGAGAGCTGAAAACTATCTCAAGAAAATAGAGTTGAGATTAAAAAGATGAGAATCACAATAGGTAAGACCTCTTTTAACNTCATTTCTGAGCTGCATAACTCCTGGTGTAGTTAAGTGGTTAGATGAGGTGTCAAATAAAAACTAAATTTAAATTTCCCACTTCCCATATCACTTTGTGAAGTTAATTGCTGTTTCGGTTTACGGNGAGGATAAACCCGGAATAGTTCACAGGATAGCAAAAGCTTTGGCTGAATCTGGAGCCAACATTGTGGATATTGAACAGAATGTCCTCCAGGGAATGTTCGTAATGTTTGTAGTGGCAGAGCTACCGAGAGAGGGAAGTGAGGAGGAAATAAGAAATAGACTTCACCGAACTGCCACTGAAATTGGAGTTAACATAAGTGTCTCACCTTTTGAAAGAAAGGGAATAGGAAAAAAGAATCTTTACGTTGTTACGGTTATAGGAAGAGACAGAGTTGGAATTGTTAGAGATATTACTGCTGTTTTTCTGGAATTTGGGATAAACATTGAAAGGACAATACTGACAGCAAGAGAAGAGTTAATTTCAATAGANTTTCTTGTCGATATAGGAGAAAGTGATCCAGATGAGATAAGAAGCAGACTTAGACAGGAAGCTGAAAAACTGGATCTTGACATAGTTTTTCAGCCACAGGAGGTATTCGAGAGAGAGAAGAGACTCATAGTGTTTGATATGGATTCCACTCTTGTTGATGCTGAGATAATCGATGAGCTTGCCAAGGAAGCAGGAGTCGAGAGGGAAGTACGTCGGTTAACAGCGAAGGCTATGCGCGGAGAGATAAGTTTTAAAGAGGCACTTGAGGAAAGAGTGAAGCTACTTGAAGGTCTGCCGGTTGACGTACTGGAGAGGATATATTCAAGGATCAGGTTTACTGAGGGTGCTAAAGAGCTCGTTAGGGGTTTGAAAAATGCAGGATACAAAGTCGCGGTTGTTAGTGGTGGGTTCAGTTACTTTACTGACCGTATAAAAGAGGAGCTTGGACTTGATTATGCATTTGGTAACGAGCTTGAGATAAAGGATGGAAAACTAACTGGAAGGCTGAAAGGTAGAATAATTGACGCTGCCGAGAAGGCAAGGATTGTCGAGGAAATCGCGAGGAAAGAAGGTATCAGTCCGGCAAACATCGTGGCGGTGGGTGATGGGGCAAACGATAGACTCATGATTGAAAGAGCAGGGTTGGGAATAGCCTTCAATGCAAAGGAGGCTCTCAAAGAAGTTGCAGATGGAAGCATCTCAAAAGAAAATCTTATAGGTTTAGCAAGCTTACTGAAACTCCCAGCAGAATTCAGAAGAAGAATATAAAAGAGCATGAGTGTAGGGAGTTCAAGTCAGGTGACACAAAAATGAGAGATGTTCTTGCCATCTACATCATAGCATTTTTTGTGAAACTCACGGCGTATCTTTTTTCCGGATACTCGGTTCTGCTCGCAGATTCTCTTCACTCCATAGTTGATATGACAATGATTGTTCTTATTTACATCTCATCAAAGTTCTCACTGAAAGCTGCAGACCCCTCACATCCATTCGGTCATGAGCTCGCCAGAAATCTTGCATCTCTTGTGGTGGCCGTGTCCTTCATCACCGTAATATCATTTGAACTATTCAAGGAAGGTATCAGTGTAATCCTGAACCCCCATTCTGCCTACACCAATACCCACATTGCAATTTCTGCTGAATTTTTTGTTTTGGGTTTACTCTTGCTTGCAACATTCATATCATCAAGAAGAGAGGGCGTTCTGAACAAAACCCTTCTTTTCGAAAGTGTTAACGATTCTCTATCAACTCTTGCAGCAATTATTGGGATTTTCCTGACGTTTTCAGGACACGTAATCTTTGATGGAATCGCCACAGTTGCGGTGGCAACACTGATAGCCTTTAATTCAGTTAAACTCGTTAAGGAAAATGCAAGATTTTTGATGGGTTTCTCTCCATCAGATGAATTTTATCGCAAGGTTGAGGATGTATGCACCGGTATTGGAGATGTTGATGGGGTTCATGACATGCTTGGAGTTTACGTTGGTGAAAACGCAATCCACCTCGACCTCCATGTTACAGTGGATGGGGAAATGAAAGTCAGAGATGCAGATGCTCTTTCAGAGAAAATAGTTAGAGAGTTGAAAAAGCAGATACCCGAAATCAAGCATGTCACAGTTCATTTCTGTCCTCACACCGGAGAAAGAAGAAAATTCGTAATGTGAAAA
>MTNC01000086.1 GCA_002010285.1 Archaeoglobus sp. JdFR-41
TTTTTTGTGATGCAGAGCCATCTGGATTTGCCATCCTTAGAGAAATGGATTCCATTCAAACTTCAATATTGATTTTTACTCGGTTGATATAAGAGTCCCAGAATAATTGGAGAAAACATATATATTGCATCTCAATCGGAACATCTGATGACACTCCCACCGAAGCAGAACTTTTCAGAGTGGTATCATGAACTGATTCAAATTGCAGAAATAATGGATGTTCGGTACCCTGTGAAGGGTCTGTACGTGTGGTTTCCGTTTGGCTTTAAGTTGAGGCAACTTGTGTATTCCAAACTCCGAGAAATAATGGACAGAGAACATGACGAAGTTTACTTCCCTGCTTTGATTCCGGAGACGGAGCTTGGTAAAGAAGGGGAGCACATAAAGGGCTTTGAGAATGAAGTTTACTGGATAACCCATGGTGGATTGACACCACTTGAAGTGAAACTTGCCCTTCGACCAACAAGTGAGACGGCAATGTACCCGATGTTTAAGTTGTGGATTAGAAGTCATGCAGACCTCCCACTGAGGGTTTATCAGATTGTGAATACTTTCAGATATGAAACAAAACATACAAGGCCATTGATACGACTCAGGGAGATTACATCCTTTAAGGAAGCACACACTGCGCACAGAAATTTCGAAGAAGCGAGNGAGCAAGTTAAAAAAGCAATTGAATTTTATAAAGAATTTTACGATTTCTTAGCCATACCATATCTCATCACACGTCGTCCTGACTGGGATAAGTTTCCCGGGGCAGCATATACAATCGCATTTGACACCATTATGCCGGACGGTAGAACTCTACAAATTGGAACTGCTCACAATCTTGCGGACAACTTTGCCAGAACCTTTGACATAAAATACGAGGGTCTGGATGGGGAGCAGCATTACGTTCATCAAACATGTTATGGAATATCTGAACGCTGCATAGCAGCACTGATAAGCATTCACGGTGATGACATAGGTCTCATACTTCCATTTGAAGTAGCACCAATTCAGATAGTTGTAATACCAATTCTTTACAAGGGTGAGGAGGAAAGAGTGATGGAAGCCTGCAGNAATCTTGTGTCAAAGCTTCAGAATTATAGAGTCGTGCTCGATGACAGTGAAGATAGACCGGGAGCGAAGTATTATAAGTGGGAGTTGAAAGGTGTACCGTTCAGATTTGAAATCGGACCGAAGGAAGTGGATACTGGTGAGGTGGTGGTCTCCTTTAGAGACGAAAAACAGAAATTCAAGGTCTCCCTCGAAGATTTAAACGATGAATTGATAATGAAATGGGCTGATGAGCTGAGAAAAAGACTTAGGGAAAATGCGTACAGGGAAGTTCTCTCTAAAATCAGGTTCTTTGAAAGTACCACTGGACTGGAGGATTGGATCAAAAAAGGTGTGGCAGTGTTCCATCTTTGTAAAAATTCTGAATGCGGTGAATCTCTTGAGGAATACGGTGGTACACTTCTTGGATGGTTTGAAGAAATCCCTCAAGGTCTTGAAGTTTCAGCTGAGGGAAGCTGTGTAGTTTGTGGTGCGGAAGGAAAGTTGGCAGCCATGAGCAGAGCTTACTGAAATTTATGTACATCAAAAATATTTAATTTTTCGAGTATAGGTCTAAAACAAAGCTTAAATCCAAGAGATGGGTTTAAACGATTAAAATCTGGCTAAAATTTCCAAATAAAAGCTGTTCAAAACTTTTCTATTTGATTTTAAATTGTTACCAACTCTTCAAAATCAACGAAAAATTTAAAAATCAAGCCATGTCAAGTTCTACTTAACCCACGGCGTGTAAATTCATTATCTTTAGTCCAGGTCAGGAAAAATTTGTCAAACTTTGGCATAACCCGTTAAAAATAGAAAATAGGTGAGGAGAGGTGAAAAAAATGGGTGATGACGATGATAGTCGGCAAACATATCATCGCGGAACTTTATGGAGTATCAGGGGATCTAATATCCAGAGAGGAGACAGTGCGCAAGATAGTAGAGGAGGTGGTGGATAAAGCTGGGTTGACAAAGGTGGGGAGCGTATACAAGCAGTTCAATCCCCATGGTGTAACCGGAATTGTTCTAATTGCTGAAAGTCACGTTTCTATACACACTTGGCCTGAATACGAGCTTGTCAATCTTGATATTTTCACTTGTGGCGACACAACCAAAGCTGAAAAAGCTTTTAAAATGTTTCTTGAAAAATTCAAACCCAAATCCTACAGGCACTACGTTCTTGACAGGGGCTGAGTGATACTATGGACTTTGAACCATACACCGCAAGAATAGTGAGACAAATACTCCAGACACTTCTTGGTGGAAGTAGAAGTGTCTATGAACTAATCGATAGCCAGGATGCTTCTCTTAATGAGTTTATGGAAATTCTGAGGACTCTCAAGCAGGAAGGAGTGGTAAAACTTGATGGTACGAGTGTCTCGCTTACAGAGAAGGGTAGGAGATACTGCGAGGAACAGAGAATTAAGTACTTCGGGGAATTGAAATGTGAATGCTGCGATTACNCCGGTTACAGAATTTCAGATGAATTTGACGAAGTTCTTAAGATTTACTCGACAATAGCTGAAGACAGACCAGAAGCAATCGAAATGTACGATCAGGGATTTATAAGCAAGGAGGGTGTTTTGAGAAGACTTGAATTTATCTATGAGAGGGGAGATGCGAATGGTAGCATCTTTGTTGTGGGAGACGATGACCTCTTCAGCATCGCCATCTCGCTCACCGAAATGCCAGAAAAAGTTGTGGCTGTTGATATTGATGAGAGGCTTGTAAATTTCATAAACAGGGTTGCTGTTGAGTATTCGCTGAGACTTGAAGCTCTTGTTTACGATGTTCAGCAGACTTTTCCAGATGAATTTCGTGGTAAATTCGATGTGTTTGTAACCGATCCTGTGGAAACAATTCCGGGTTTAAAACTTTTCCTGTCCAGAGGAGTTTCAACTCTTAAGGGAGAAGGGTGCTCAGGTTATTTTGGTATCACAACTCTTGAAGCATCAAGGAAGAAGTGGTATCTAATCCAGAAGATGATACACGACATGGGTTTTACAATCACTGATATTAGGCGTAAATTCAACGTTTATCCAGGTGAGGATAAGAATTTCTTCAGATTNCAGGAAAAACTGCCAATAGTTCGTGAACTTGGTCTGAAAATCGATTATGACTGGTACAAATCCAGTCTGTACAGAATAGAAGCTATCAGGAAACCAGAACCTCTTGTTGAGGGGGAAATGATAATAGACGAGAAGGTATACAAGGATGAGGAAAGCTGGGCGACACCATATTAGTTCAGGTTCTGCTGGTATGAATTCCGGTTCCCGGCTCTATTTTAAGAAGTTCTGATATTAAGAACGGCGAAATGAGAAACACCAATATCAGAATTAGTGCTGCCGGTTCTACTGGAGATCCAGCAGCGAGTCTTCCAGCGACAACCGCTGGGCTGTACGTTTTGGAAATCAGAAGCGGAAGGGAACCAGCAGCTATTATTGAAAATATCAACTGGGTCCTCTCTCTATCGCCGAAATATACTGAGATTGCATAGGCCAGTGATATGAATAATCCAGAAAGGGACAGGGAGGAAACGTAAACTTCTGGAAGATTANAAATGTCAATTCTGTTAATAAGAAGAAGTGCGAGATAGACAGGAATGAGGATCGATGAAAGTACAAATGGTGCGAGGATTTTTCCCAATCCAAGCCTCTTACCTGCAGGAGAGATTAGCAGCAACTCAACTGTGCCATTCTCAATTTCCTCACAGATTGAGTCTATCGTCATCCCTGCTGCAATCACAGCTGTGGTTATAGCAAGTAGGGGTATCAGTATGAGGTATATAAACCGGAAGACTATGGACACACCTTCTGGAACTTCAATCTCTTTCCCATCGACAAGAACTTTCATAGAGAATTCTGGAATTCCGTTTTGTTTCTGTAATTCTTTCTCGTATTTTATCAGTTCTTTTTTGATGTAAAGCAGAGCTTGAATGGCCTTTATTTCGTTTTCAGGAAGAATTATTCTTGCATAGATCTTTTTATTTCCCATTTTTTCCAGAATAACGAGTGCNTCCACCTNTCCTGTGTTAAAATAACTTACAGCAGTTTCTGGTGTCAAACACTCTCCTGAAATATTACAGTTTCCGACGACTGCTATTCTGACAGTGGGTGTGTATCCAACAGCCTCGGGGTTGTAGAGTATGAGTAGGCCCAGAGTCAGAACCGAAGAAAAACTTGCTATAAAGAGAAGTAAAATCACTACAGTTATGAATGTTCTCTCCTTCAGCATCTCCTTCAAGTCCTTTATGGCTATTTTATGGAGCAAAGAACATCACCACCAGGTAGTTATATGTGAAGTGGAGAAGTGTTGCCAGGGTCAGGGAAATGCCGAATCCATGTCGGAGGGAATACCTGAAAAGAATAGCTGTGGAAAGATGAAGAAAAAGAGGAAGAATCAGATAATGCCCAAGAAAGATTATGCTGTATTCTCTGATGACACTGAAAAGGACTAAAATTTTCTCTCCAGTGAAAAAACCCAAAGCTGTAGCGATTGTGAATAAAAATTGTGGTCTTGCGGAGATTAACAGGCCCTTAATGGCTTCTTCAACAAGCGCAATTGCAAGGATGAGAACAGGAATCGCGAGTGCAGGGGGTAAAAGGAAAACAAGAATTATGAGAAAGAACTCTATCATAAATGCAAATGGTATGGAAAAAGATGCACAGACAAAACTGTGCCATGGCCTCTTTATTATATCCTGTGACAGCGCTAAAAACTTGCTCAGTACAGATCTTTCATAAAGTATATCAATGTTCATGGATTTTGAGGTCAGGTAAAATAGAACAGCTGACATCAGTAAAAGATGGGAAAAAGAAAGAACTGTTGACTCTGGCTCTATTCGGCCATCTCTGTACTCCAGCATGAGTGTTATAGGTGAAATTTTTGAAATGGGTATAGAACCTGAGAAAACAGCTGGTATGAAGACATATATTGTGATGAAGAGAGAGGCAACAAGAAGGAGAAATGTTGCCTCTCTGTAGCTTCTTGATATTACTGCAATAAAGTGTTGTGCGGAGAACAGGAAAATGATCACCGGAATGGCAAAAACAAAAGCCAGAGGAACACCAAAATAAACTGATATTAGAGTACATGCGATTATCGAAGTGANGAGGTAGGGGAGAATTTTTCCCATCAGAAGCTGGAATGGGGAGCAGGCGGAAAGCAAAACTTCGAGTCTTCTTGTCATTCTGTCTTCCAGAAGTGATGACGATGAAACCTGCGAAGCGAAATAGGCGGGAATTATGAATGCAAATGCAAACGTCATCCTTTCCAGCAATCCTGGCATTCTTATCTCTTCGGGTGTTCTGTATTCCACTCTNTCTTCCTCAGTTTTTCTCTCTATTGTTATCTTTGCAAACTCACTACCAGTTTCGGTTTTCTGGANTCTCAGTTCNCCNCGTCTGACATATTCGACACCCACAACCAGTGGATAAGCCTTTTCACCAAATTCTCTGGTAACAATCTCTCTGTGCTTTGTTCTGAGGTAGGTTAAGAGTTCATCAATAGCAGCCAGACTTTTGTCCGTTTTTCTGGCTATTAAAATTCCATCTTTGAGATAAACATCAGGGTTTGAATCCGTGGGAATAAATTTCGGGTTTTTAACATTTACGTCTGATTTTATGGTGTAGATATTTTTTTCGGAATCCAGACCCAAGGAAATTGAACTGATTGCGACAAAAATAGCTGCAAAGACAGTTAATGACATCAACATAAGTACACGTTTGTCATATTTTTTTCTCGACTTTTTCAATTCGAGACGGGTTATTCTCAGAATTCCGGTACTTTTTGAAGTCGTTCTTAACATTGGGCAATATTCTACAATCCGGTATTAATCTTTCTGCCCAGATCTGATGCAGTTTTGAAACCGGCAAATTTTAATAACCATATTGCAATTATAATTCATGAAGTCTGAGAGCACGTTTAAGTTCGGGGAAGTGGAAGTGACATATCTCAAACATGCCGGTTTTCAGATAAAGGGGACTGAAGACGTGATTTATATTGATCCATATGATATCGCGAGAACCGATCTCGAGAAAGCAGACATAATCCTTGTAACCCACGATCACTTTGATCATCTTGATACGAGATCCATAAAAAATCTGTCAAAACCGGATACTGTCGTTGTTTTTCCCAGAGGCTGTTACATAGAAGGATATCAGACATGTGAAGTTCTGGAGGGTGAAAGAATTGTCGTAAAGGGGGTTGAAATTGAAGCAGTGCCTGCATACAACATTGGTAAGCCCTTCCATAAAGAGGGATGTGTGGGGTATATAGTTGAGGTGGATGGTGTAAGGATATACCATGCTGGTGATACAGATAGAATTCCGGAGATGAGAGGAGTTAGGGTGGATATAGCACTGCTTCCTATTGGTGGAACTTATACAATGGATGTGGAGGAAGCTAAACAGGCTGCAGCTGATATAAATGCGAAGTACTACATTCCCATGCACTATGGAGCGATACCAGACACGGATGCAAACCCAGAGGATTTTGATGTTCCAGGAGCGGTGATTCTGAAACCGCTAATTCCCTGATTTTATTTGCTATTGTGATTTGCTATTTTGTCAAATTCCATTTTCTCTGTTATCTTCTCAGTTCAGCTACAACCACACTGTAACCCTTGGGACATCTATCTGGGGAGTCACCAATTACCCTTTCTACAACAACGCTCTCCCCATCTCTCAGTTCCACTGGATGGCAGAGAGAGTACAATTTNCAGTCAAGCATATTGCATTTTCTGGATTCATAGTGAAACTTTGCACCTTCTACAGCAACTTTTGAGTCTATGAGAGCTATTATTGGTAGNTCAACNACCTCAACTGCCACAACACCCTCATCGTGGAGCGGGCATTCCTGAACAGCTCCATCTCTCAATCCGACTATTTTGTACTTTGACCCCTCCCTTAACCTTAAACAGGTCCTCTTAATTTTACAATCTTCACATTCAGCTTTTCCACCGAGGAATATGAACTCAACTCCTATTCTTGCCCAATCTTTACCACAGAGAGTGATAATCCTGTTGACTTCATCCATGAGCATCACCAGATAACCCCTTCTCTCCCAATATTTTAAACCTTTGCAATTTTCAGAGTATGTTTTTCGTAATAACATCAAGTTATTGTTTTCATGAGATCTGATGCCACGACGGCATCTATTTCAAGGTACTGAAGAATTCTGTCCTTCACAGCGAGGGTGAAGGGGTAGAGATGTGTTAGATAAAGTCTCTCAGCTTTGAGGAATGTGAGATTCTCTTTTAAGTTTTCAGGTGTTGTGTGGTAATCTGCTGTGAAACCAAATGGAAGAGAGAGTTCATGAATCATAATATGACATTCTGATGCAATGAAATCNTTAAAAGCTCTGGTATCCCCGCTTATTGCGACGCTGTTATCGATGACATACCCTATACTCTCGATAGAGTGGAAAGTTGGAACTGGATCAATTTTTACATTACCAATCGTAAATGGTNTCTCNACCTCATAAAGTTCAACATTTAGTTTACCAGCTAANTACGGGTAGCTCTCCATCAGACTGGAAAAGANGGCTTTTGTCCCCTTCGGACCAAATACTTTCAGTGGTTCCTTGCATTCCAGAAGCCACCTCGACTTCAGTATATTAAGCATCTCTCCGTTATGGTCTACGTGATGGTGTGTCAAGCAGACGGCATCGAGTTCATCAGGAGTAACACCTGCCTCTTCAAGTCTTAACATAGCTCCATATCCGGCATCAACCAGTATGTTGACATCTGGGGTTTGTATCAGTATTGAACTCTGTGCTCGTCTTTCATATGGAATTGAGACTCCGGTACCAAGAAATGTAACTTTCATACATCTCCCTCCAATCCCAGAAATTCAACAAGCTTCTCTTTAAGTTCATCTACAAGAATTTCCTTACCTTTGAGAATCTTAAACTCTTTTTTGAGCGCTTCACCAACATTTTTTCCGAGAGTTTCCCATCTCTCGCATATGTAATCTCTTACACTCTCTTCTGGTTTTGTGTGTTTTCTCAGTTCGTATGCCCACCATCTTCCCTTTTCTATGAAGGGTTTATAGAATCTTTCTTTCTTCAGAAACTTTTTTACGTGTTCTACTTCTTCAAAAGGAGGACCAATTCTGCGTTCGATCCTCGAGAGTTCAGGTACCTGACATTCAAAGAGCAGATAGCATTTCTCACCAGCATGAAAAGAACTGCGAAGTGGCATGAAATTGGATCTTTCAAGAAACTCGGTAATCTTTCTACAGGCTCTCTCAAGTTGAGGGAAAAGGTTGTCTTCAATGATCTCGGGTCTTGTGAATTCTATGGCGAATACAGTTCTGCTTTCAAGTTCTCTCAGTACGTCCTCGTCCGGTGGTAGTTCAACTCTTTTCTGCCTAAAAAATTGAATAGAAGGATTTTCGAGGAACTCTCTGCAGAGATGTACAAATCTGGCAAGGTTGTCAAGGCTCAAATTTGCTGCAACGTTTCTCCTCTCATCAACCGGATCGACAACAAAAAAAGTCTCACCTTTTCTGATTTCCTTGTTTCTTACATCTATAACAGTTCTTCTCGTCCACTCGGTTGCACCTTTAACAAGTTTTGGAAATGAACCGTAGAATATAATGAGCAGCTCACAAAGATAGCCTGAAAAACCTCTAACCTTGTATTCAGCTCCGTAGAGATTGTTGGCCTTCAAAAAACCTTTCAAAATTCTTATATCCTTTTCTCTACCTTTAACCCGTTCTTTTAACCATTCGTGGTGGAATGGTGTTCTGTCAACGGCAGATTTAATTTTTTCAGGTGATTTTAGCTTATAGCATGGTACTACGTCTACCTCAACTCCAGCGACAGTTCCATGGACGTAAGGATGTTCAGCGTATCTGATCTCATAACTGTCGAGTACGGATTTACCAATTTCAAGTCCTTCTCTTTCGAGATTCTCTCTTGGTGTCTCTTCAGGGAAAAGAATAAACACGTCTATCTCCAGACTTCCTTTTAGCCAGGTATTCCTCGCATAACTCCCCACGAAAGCGTATTCAACCCCGAGTTTGTCAAGCCTCTCTCTGAGCATCTTTTCAGCTATTCTTGCTTTTTCANCTTCTTCTTTGTCTGGCTCCACATTTATTACCACTTCTTTCAGAATTTTGCTGATTTTTTTGTCTATCTCATTATCTCTGCCTGTCATGTTTATCAGCTTTTAGCTTTAAAGATCTCAACATCTCTGTAAATAGGTCCTGAGGGTCTGAGAATACTCTGTTTGAGCTTAAAACTTTCGACAATCATACTTCCAAAATCATAGTTTTCAAAATCTATTAGTGCTTCCCTGAGATTATCCACTTTCTTTTTAATCCTGGCTACTGTTGTATGGGCGGNAAATTCTTTATCTCTTTTAAATCCCAGCTTTCTCAGCTTTGAAGCTACTTCATTGGCAAGATTTCTCAACTCTACCTCNCCCTCGCTGATACCGACCCATACAACTCTTGCAGCACCCTTTTTAGGGAAAAACCCGATACCCCTGAATCCAATTTTAAATGGATCAAATTCAATTGAGGAGAGCATTTCTCTGATTTTTTCAACTCTTGCCTCATTCACCTCCCCTAAGAACATCAGAGTGATGTGAAGGTTCTCTTTTTCTACGGGTTTGATACCCTGAAAAGAAGAAACTCTCTCGCAAACCTTTGAAATTTTCTCTCTGATCTTCTCATCCAGATCAACAGCAACGAAAAGTCTCATTGCTCTAATTCCGGTTCTCCTGGTTTTTTAATTTTTCTAGTTCCCTATGCGAAGGTTGTCTGAGATCCGATGTCACTGTTGATAAGAGGTCACGTTGTACAAACATCATAACCAAAAACTTATGTTGTATGTGAAACGAGAATAGAACATGCGAGCCGGAGGTGCAGGAGAGCTTTTCGGTACAAATGGTGTGAGAGGTATAGCCAACGAGGAACTTACTGCTGAGATGGCTCTTGATCTCGGTAGAGTTATCGGTACAATGAAGCCAGGAAAAATTGCTGTTGCGTGTGACGCAAGAATCTCCAGTTCAATGCTCAAAAGTGCTGTACTTGCCGGAATNATGTCAACTGGAAGTGACGCAATTGACGTTGGGGTTTCTCCAACTCCTGCTCTTCAGTACTATGTTAAGGAAAGTGATTGCTCTGCGGGGGTGATAGTTACTGCGAGCCATAATCCCAGAGAGTACAATGGAATAAAGTTCATTCAGGANAATGGAGTNGAATTCTACAGGGAGATGGATGAGGAAAGCGAGAGAATTTTTAAAAGTAAAACTTTCAGATTTGCAGGGTGGAATGAGGTTGGTCAGCTATACACGGAAAATTGCAATGAGATGTACGTTGATGCAATTGCTAACAGCATAGCTCTCGATAAAACATATCGTGTAGCACTCGACTGTGGAAATGGGGCAGCATGCTTCACGTCACCTTCTATTTTGAGAAAGCTTGGATGTGATGTGTACAGTATAAACTGTCATCCTGATGGTAGATTTCCTGCAAGAAATCCGGAACCTGTTGAAGAAGCACTTGACCTACTGAAAAAAGCTGTTGTTGATTATGGAGCTGACATTGGTGTGGCTCATGATGGAGATGCTGACAGAGCTGTTTTTGTTGATGAAAGGGGAAAATTTGTCAGCGAAGATGTTATGCTGGCTCTGATGGCAAANCACTATGTGGAGAAAAATGGTGGGGGAACGGTTGTTACTCCTGTTTCATCATCTAAATGTGTTGAAGATGCTGTTAGAGAAGCCGGTGGCGAGATAATATACACCGCTGTAGGTTCCCCTATAGTTGCCAAAGTCATGATCGAGAATGATGCGGTTTTTGGTGGAGAGGGGAATGGTGGACTGATTTTTCCTGAACATCTTGTGGCAAGAGATGGTGGGATGAGTATAGCAAAGGTTCTCGAGCTGATGGATGAAACGGGAAAAAAGCTGAGCGAGCTTGCTGGAGAAATTCCCAGGTATTACATGGTTAAGGGGAAAGTGGAGTGCAGAGAAAAGCTAAAACTCCTTGAGGGATTAAAGAAAGAATTTCCGGAAGCGAACCATGTTGATGGGGCAAGAATAGATTTTGAGGATGGATGGGTTCTGATAAGACCATCTGGCACGGAACCAATTGCCAGAATATTTGCTGAAGGTAGGAGCGAGGAGAGAGCAAAGGAACTCTACGAAATGGGGTTGAAAGCCATCAAAAAGATCATGAGTTAAATATCGGTGTTGACGTGGCAGCTGAGAGACAGTAAAGTATAATTGACGCAAACTGCAAAGCACTATGGATGGTCAAGAGAGCAAAGCTCGTCAATGATGTTGTGGAACTGATTCCAATATTTCATCTCCTTTCAACTGATACATACCGGAAAGTGTACTCTGCACTCCTTGAAGGNTGGTACACTTACGACGAGCTGAAAGAGAGATTNGGAGAGGGTTTTGAAGAAGCTCTGAGAATTTTGAAACACGCAGGAATGCTTGAGGTTAAGTGGAGAATGCCATCAGATCCTGGAGGCAGACCCGAGAAAGAGTATCACGTTAGCTACACTCATGTGAGTGCCAATTTCTATATTTCTCTTAAAGATTTGAACAAGGTACTTGAAGTTGTTTTTATGCCAGACGATGAGCTTGAGGAATACGTTAAGAAACTTGAGGAGGAAATAAAAGCAGGACGAACTTCTGTTCCATACATGTGCAAAAGTCTCAACCTGGATCCACTGTTTGTTAGATCAGTGGCAAAGAGATCTCTCAAACTCAATCTGAAGGGGCAGTTAGTAGAACTGGCAAAAGACGAGGAACTCTAACATCAACTATGTTGAGAATGAGGTACAGTATTAGAGATATGCTGAATCGTTTCAAATGGCACCCGGACTACGATTTTTCCCNGGTNTCGGTTGTCTACATAGATAGACCAAAGGGCTTAGGAGAGGTNTGGGGAGATGAAATAGAGATCATTGGACACAAATTCTTATATCTCCGATCTGGAGCGGCGATACCACACCACAGGGTTGTGGAAATAAGATATGGAGGGAAAACAGTATGGAGAAGACAGTAATAGGCGTAATACATCTGAGACCGCTTCCAGGTTCTCCAAACTACACGTCCTTTGAAGAAGTTGTAGACTCCGCCCTGAAAGATGCGAGAGCTTATGAAGAGGGCGGTGTGGATGCTGTTGTGGTGGAAAACTACGGTGATAAACCATTTCTTATAGAGGTGAACAAAGAAACCGTTGCCTGCATGACGGCAGTCATAATGGAGATTAAAAGAGAAACAAACCTTGGTATCGGTGTTAATGTCCTGAGAAACGATGCAATTGCAGCACTGGCGGTGGCCAAAGCTACAGACGCGGACTTCATAAGAGTTAACCAATTATTTTTCCCGTCGATCATGCCAGAGGGATATGTTAGTGGAGATCCCGGGAAAATTATGAGATACAGGAGAGCTATAGACTGCAAAGCGATGGTGTTCGCAGATATTCACGTTAAACATGCCATTCACAGCGCTTCAATTGAGGATTATGTTGTTGAAGCTGACAGGAGTCTCGCAGATGCGCTAATAGTTACAGGGAGGACGACGGGAGCAGAGATCGATATTGAGGAGTTGAGGTATGTAAGAGAGAATGTCAAGATCCCAGTTCTCGCTGGAAGTGGTGTGAACGTTAGAAATGCAGGAAGAATTCTCAAAATTGCAGATGGCGTTATTGTTGGCACGTATTTCAAGAAGAAGGGAGAGATAGATGTGGAAAGGGTTAGAAGAATCGTTAGAATTGCAAAAGGAGAGAGGTAAACATTCTGAGGTTTATTTAATCTCCAAATATGCAATAAAAGTTTTCAGAAAAGAGTTTGTCTACAACTTTTTTAAAGAGGTTAAGTTTCTAACACTTCTTCAGCCATTTGATTTTGTACCCAGACTCTATTGTGTTGATTTGCAAAATCTAAAGCTTGTCATGGAGAGGATCAGTGGAGAGAGGATTGGAAACCTTCTCAGAAATACTGTGAACGCAAAGAGGGATACCAATCGTGAGGAGCTTGAAAGAGTTATTATGAAGTGTCTGGATATCTGTTTTCTGCTTGATACTTTCAGCATTCAGAAAGAGGAGATGCACAGACCGGATAAGCATATCATTGTTCGGGGAGATCGCGTGGTTTTCATAGACTTTGAGAGAAGTCACTTCACAAAAAAACCATCTAATTTGTGTCAGTTTGCATCCTACCTACCCTTGCAAATAGGTGACGAGCTGAAAATCCTGCTTGCACGTTACAAAAAGGATCTCATCGGCAGGCAGAGACTTTTTCCGATTATTAAAAATGAGATCAGAAAGAAGTGGATTCAGTTTGAGCATCAGCAGGATTCATCAGAGGTTCCGGTGTGAAAAATAGGGTTTTCGCAAACTTACGGCATACTTGATGGCCTTCATTAGCTCTTCGCCGTGCAGATCACTTACATCAATTGTTTCATCTCTTAATAGACACATTTTTAATTTTCCATCTGAAGTAACTCTCATTCTATTGCAATTTCTGCAGAATTCACTGTTGTCGAGGGGTTTTACAAATTCGATAACTGATGTTATTCCTCTGGTTACGTCTTCAATCCAGTATTGTTTTCTTCTGTGCATGGCTCTTATTCTGATTTCTTTTGACATCTGTGCGTATTTCTCCTCAAGACCAGATATATCGTAGTAGTACTTTTCCATCTCGGGTGTTTTGAGAAGTTCTATTATCTGCAAAATAGCTCTGACATCGTCATAGTTGAACTTCCTTGTGAAGTCAAGAAGCTCATCAACTTCAGACTCATTTATTCCCTTCATCAGAACCATGTTTACCTTGACAGGCGTTAGATTTGCTTCGCATGCAGCCTCAATTCCAGCTATTACTTTTTTTACATCTCCTCCACCAGTTATAAATCTGTATTTTTCAGGTTTCAGTGTATCGAGGCTGACGTTCACTCTATCGAGTCCGCACTCTTTAAGCTCGTGTGCAACTTTTTCAAGGAGAATGCCGTTTGTTGTGAGGGACACTTCTTTGAAATCTGGCATTTCGGATATTATGTCGAATATATCCTTTCGTAAAAGTGGTTCTCCCCCAGTGAGCTTTACNTTTCGTACACCAAGCTCGTAAAATGCGTTTACTATTTCAAGAATTCTCTCAGCTGGAACTTCATTTTTTGGGGCTTTTTCGCCCTCCTTATGGCAGTAAAAGCAATTCAGATTGCATCTATTGGTGATAGCAATCCTGAGGTTTGTCACAACTCGACCATATTCATCTGTGAGCATAGTTCTTCTGCCCTCCGCAGATCTTCTGGGGTGTTTATGTTGAAAAATGAGAGTAGTTCCATATCAAACTTTCTCAGATTTTCCACTGGGTAAAATACTGTATTCAGGTTTTCATAAGCATCCAGAATTTTCCTGATTCCCCTTTTTATTGCTGTTTCAATCTCGTGAAGTGATCTTTTAGAGTAATAAGCAAGTAAAGGCTCGGGGTATCTATGCTTGGGGATGAGAGCGTCGCAACCCATCTTTTCGCCAACTGAGAAGAGGTGCTGCACAATTTCCGGTTTAACAAATGGCATGTCAATGGCTGTTACAACACATGAACCAGCATGTTTGAGAGCNGCATGTATTCCGGCAAGTGATCCGAAGTTCTTCCATTCATCGAAAATGTATCGGGCTTTTCCGTATTTCTGGGAAAGCTTGGAAGCCTGAGCCTCGTCTCTGCAAACAATGATGATCTCAAATTTACTGAACTTGTCTAGGGCGAGTTCGATTAAAGTTTTTCCGCATACCTTAAGCTCAGTTTTCTCTCCTCCGATCCTTTTTCCGAGCCCGCCTACAAGTACAGCAACCCTCATAAACCATCNTAACTCCTGTGTTAGCAATCTTGGATGGTGCGACGAGAGTGTAATCGTAGGNAGTTTAGATATCTATTTATTACAGTTTCTTTTACGCCCGTTCATGGAATCTCAAGAGGACGCAGAAGTCATTGAAGAGCTCAAGGCTTACAGGGCTAAAGACATTCCCTATTCAAGAGTTCTGAGTTCTATGTGTACGACACCTCACCCCATTGCTGTGAAGGCTCATCAAATTTTTCTTGAGACGAATCTCGGGGATCCGGGAATTTTTAAAGGCACGAGAGAACTGGAAGGAAAACTTATCAGAATGCTGGGTGAACTCCTGAATAAACAAGATGCTGTGGGATATATATGTTCTGGTGGCACAGAGGCGAATATTCAGGGTATAAGAGCGGCAAGAAACCTAAAAAGAAAGGATGTTAAGAGAGATGCCAACATAATAATTCCAAAAACTGCACACTTCTCCTTTGAGAAAATAGGGGATATTTTAGGTGTTGAAATAAGAAGAGCAGGAATTGATGAGGATTACAGGGTTGATATTGGAGAAGTTGAGAGATTGATCGATAGTAACACTGTCGCAATAGTGGGGATAGCAGGCACAACAGAACTCGGCCAGATTGATCCAATAGAAGATCTCTCCGATCTTGCCATAGAATCCCAGGTTGAACTTCACGTGGATGCTGCATTTGGTGGGCTTGTTATTCCTTTCATGGATGAACCGTACCCGTTTGATTTCAGAAATGATGGAGTTTCCTCGATAACCATCGATCCTCATAAAATGGGAATGGCAACAATTCCTGCTGGAGGGATACTCTACAGGAGCGTGGAGTATCTGCAATCACTGGAAATTGAAACTCCTTACCTCACCTCCAAAACGCAATTCACACTAACCGGCACCCGTCCAGGAACCGGAGTAGCATCAGCGTATGCAGTACTGAAAGCGCTTGGATTCAATGGTATGAAAAAAATAGTAAAGAAGTGTATGAGAAATACACGAATGCTTGTGGAAGAGATGGAACAGCTTGGATTTGAGCCTGTAATAGAGCCTGTGATGAATGTGGTCTCGTTTAAAACAGAAAAGTCAGAAGAAATAAAAAGAGAACTGTACCGGAGAAAGTGGGTTATCTCCACGATAAGAGAACCAAAGGCCATCAGATTTGTTGTGATGCCGCACGTTACTGATGATGTAATCGTGAATTTTATTGCGGAGTTCAGAAAGGTGGTGAAGGACATTTAGAAATGAGTTTTTT
>MTNC01000001.1 GCA_002010285.1 Archaeoglobus sp. JdFR-41
CCCCAACATTCACTGTATCTTTTCAGAGCTGGGATCTCTTCCATCAACCATCTGAAATACTTTTTGTTTACTCGATGACAGTTACCAACTTTCTTCAGACCTTTTTTTGATAATTCATAAACAATATCACTGAGCAGAGTTTGAGAGAGAGGGCTGAGAATGTTAATCATCTCTTTGAAATCTGCAAAGTTTGGGCGATTGACGAAGGATACTGCAATCACGATTACAAAAAATAAAGACTAAACTCTGTAGCTCCTTGGCATCCCAAGAACGTGCTCGGCTATGTAGTTGAGAGCCATCTGCTGAGTTACGGGAGCGAGACGCATGAGATTTATTTCTCTCCACCACCTCTCAACATCGTACTCCTTTGCGTATCCATAACCGCCAAAAGTCTGCATCGCCCAGTAAACAGCTTTTATTCCTGCTTCAACAGCCACAGCTTTCGCAATATTAGATGCTTTACCAATCTCTCTGTAATGAGCACCGGAATCGTAGAGATGTGCAGCTCTAAACATCATGAGACGAGCACATTCAAGGGTTGCATGAGCCTCAGCAAGAGGAAACTGCAAACCCTGATAGCTGCCAATCGGATCTGCGAAAACCTTCCTCTGCTTCGAGTACTCAACTGCTGTTTTTATTGCAAGCTTTCCGATTCCAATTGCTCCAGCAGTAAAGCTTAGCCTTTCGGGATTAAGAGTGTCAAGAACGAGATACCACCCTTTATTTTCAGGAGGAATCAAAGAATTGGCCGGCAACCTCAGGTTGGTTATACCAACCTCACATGTCTTNGAGAAGTTCACAGCATGTTTCGGAATCGGATTTACCTTTACAGCATCACTCGGAAGATCAGCAATAAAGAGGCTGATTCCGTAACTCCTGTTTTCCGGATTGTAAGGCGATGTTCTTGCGACGATTATCATCCCTTTAGCTCTGTCAGCTCCACTGATGAATATCTTGTTTCCGTTTATCACCCACTCATCGCCCTCCTTTCTTGCCGTAGTTTCAATTCTCAGTGTATTCGTCCCAGCATTAGGTTCTGTTAATGCGAGACAGAATTCCATCTCGCCTTTTGCAATCTTTGGAAGATATTTCTCCTTCTGTTCTTCGGTGCCATGCTTCGCGATCGTCAGACCTCCGAAAACTTCATTTAAAACAAGATACCATATCCCACCAATACCGCAACCATTAGCGCAGAGTTCTTCCATTGCTATCAGCAGTTCTGTCAAACCGTAGCCAGCTCCACCGTACTCTTCGGGAATCGCAATACCAAAAAATCCTGCTTCAGCTATTGCCCTGTAAAATTCCTCAGCAAATTCTCCATTTTCCTCTTTCTCTCTCCAGTATTCAGGCGGGAAGTCCCTTGCAATATCTCTTGCAGAATCTGCGATCATTCTCTGCTCATCGCTGAATTCGAAATCCATGCAGACCACCTCAAAAAATTAAACAGGTTTGAAGTAGAGAATGTCTGTTATTGCCCCTTCCCTCTCGTTTTTGGGCTTGAGAACGGGTTTAACCTTCATCCCCACTTCAACGTCTTCCGGATCAACTTCCCCAAGAAGGTGAATCAGACATCCATCGGTGCCATCCATATCGATTATGGCGTAGATTTCGGGATTCTCCATTGGTTTCTCATACACATCAAGTCTCGCAACCGTGAAAGCTCTAACGCAACCCTCTCCACTTATTTCAACAAACTCAGTATCACTGAAGTCGAATTCGCAGTAGATTCGAGGTGGGAAGTACGTTCTTCCACATTTCCTGCACCTTGCAGCGATGAACTTACCCTCTTTCAGCTTCTTGAAGAACTCATCACCTGCTTTTCCACTTGTGTAAACCCAGTAAAGCTCTATTCTTCCCTCCCATTCACGCAATTCCTTCGGATTAACAATTTTCTCGATCATTTTACCCCTCCACTGGCTTCCAGTACTTTATGTCTGTAATCGCCCCCTCTCTCTCTTCTTCCGGTTTCCAGACTGCCTTAACCTTCATCCCGATGTACACTTTTTCTGGCTCGACTTCTCCAAGTATATGCATGATCCCCATATTGGGTGAGGCACCATCGACAGCAATCACCGCAACTATAACTGGCTCGTCCAGAGGTCTTGCATCGGGATCAATGTACGAGATTGAGAAGGTCTGAACAGTTCCTGTGTCCTTCACATAAACCCACTCATCTATGGGCTTGTAACACAGCTCACAGTACATCCTTGGCGGAAACATGATTCTGNGGCATTTGTTGCACTTAACACCGATGAGTTTTCCGTTTTTCAGCTCATTCAAAAACCTGCTGATTGCCTGTCCAGCAGTCCAAGCATATCGTATGTCAGGATGATCCTCAACATAGGTGACTTTTTTCTTCTTTATATCCTCATCGCTGAGTGGCGTTCCTTCATCATAAGGGGGACATTCAATCTCTTTTTTTCCTACAGCCATCTTATCACCTCTTATTTGACATTACCATAACAGTTCCAACCTGCATCAGATCTCCCCATGCCTGGCAGATCCCGGTTGTCACCTCTTTTGCAACCTGTCTTTTTCCAGCTCGATAGGCAAGCTGCCAGTAAATTTCACAGGCTTTGACGCCCATGGTAGCTGCTATCGGGTTGCCAACTCCGAGCAAACCACCAGAAGGGCATACGGGTAAATCTCCATCTCTCTGAGTTACCCCTTCTCTGGTCAGAGTNGGAGCTTCTCCTTTCTTGGCAAGTCCCAGTCCTTCCATATGATGGAGTTCCTTGTAGTCGAATGGATCATAGGGTTCAGCAACATCTATCTCCTTTCTCGGATCGGTTATGTGTGCCATTCTGTAAGCCATCTTGGCAGCTTCTGCAACATATCGTGGGAAGTAGAGGTCGCGGTTTGTCCACATAGTTGTGTCAAGGGCCCATCCAACTCCTGTAACCCACACAGGCTCATCTGTGAGCTGTCTCGCAATGTGAGGAGCAACCATGATAAGTGCTGCAGCTCCATCACTGGGTGGAGANACATCGAGCCTTCGAACTGGCAGAGCCATTGGCTCACTGTTCAGAACATCCTCAACAGTAATTCTTTCTGCTACCTGAGCACATGGGTGATCGAGAGCATTTGCTTTGTTCTTGACGGAGACAAGGGCTATGTCTTCATGCTTGATGTTGTGAACATGCATGTAGCGACGCATTTCAAGGGCGAAGATCCATATGAGGTTTGGATTGAGAGGACGGTCGAGTATTGGATCCCAGATGTACTTGAATCCGGATTGTGGATGAGGATGGCACGAAGACATCTTCTCCTCACACACAACAAGACATACATCAGCCAAACCACTCGCCACATGCCAGTAACCCGCTATGGGCGCAAACACACCCGTACCTCCTCCAACAAAAACTCGCATGTAAGGTCGGTCGCTCCCCCCAGCGCCATCAAGGAGATATTCACCTTTCATGTGGAATCCGTCAAATGTATCTGGAGCTGATCCCAATACAACCATTTCAATGTCCCCTATTTCAAGTCCAGCCTCCTCCAGAGCTTGTTTTACAGCCAAATAGGAAAGTTCTTTTCCAGTTTCATTGAGTCTCCTCTTCCACGTTGTCATCCCTGCTCCAACAATTGCAACATCCTGTTTTTTGTGAAACTTCAAACCACTAATCCTCTCAACTTCCATAACAAACCACACTCCTACAGGATTATACACCAAAAACTGCTACCGCCCCGCTTGCGGTTGGAATGTATCTCCANGACTGTGCCACACCCACCTCAACATCATCGAGCTGTCTCTTACCNGCAAGACCCCTGAGCTGGAGAACGATTTCCAGAGCTTTTTGTCCACCCGTAGCCTCAAGCAGATTACCCACTCCGAGATTTCCACCAGATACGTTTACTGGCAACTCCCCATCTCTCGCAAAATGGCCTTCCTGTATAAGCGTTCCAGTTTCATATTTCCTTGATAGTTGCAATGCCTCAATGTGCTGAATTTCCTTGAAAGCGAANCTGTCATCAACCTCAGCGAAATCTATCTCCTTCGCCGGGTTTGTTATACCTGCCAATCTGTACGCCATTTTAGCAGCCTTGTAAGCGTAATATGCGTTGAAGCTCATTGCATCAAAATTACTCGTCTCACTCCACCATCCAATCCCTTTAACCCACACAGGAGTGTCTGTGAACTCTTTCGCTATATCTTCTGCTGCAAGAACGAAAACCACTGCTCCATCAGCCCTTTGAGCAATCTCTATTCTTCTCATGGGNTCAAAGACCATNGGACTGTTCAGAACTTCTTCTATGGTTATTTTCGCACCGTAAGGGGCTGATTCGTTGAGTAATGCATTATTTCTGTTTTTCACAACAACCTCCGCAACCTGTTCCTCTGTTATGCAGCAATTCCTCATGTACAGCGCCATTTCAAGAGCTGCAAAATAGTATGGATGTGCTTTTCCAATTTTTCTGAGCCATATGGGATCCATTGCAAATTTTATGACGTTGCCAAACGTTAAAATGTCACTTGCCTTGCTATGTGCTTCAACCACTGCAATTTCGGCGAGTCCACTTTTTATCTGCATGTAGGCAGTTGCGATGCCGTAAAGAAAATCCCCACACACGGTACAAGTGGGCTTTACAACAGCCCCCAACTGATCCGGCACAAACTCATCAAAAATTGCAAACCCCTCGTAGATGTCCTCAGCACATGTCACAAAGCTGTCCACGTCTCTGCGAGGGTTTATTCCGGCATCTTCATAAGCCCTTGTTGCTGCTTCATACATCATTTCCTTCCAGTTAAGGTCTGGTGTATTGGTGTTGAAGCCATAATAGCCAGTACCTACTACTGCAACCCGCATTCAATCACCAAAATTCGTTATGTTCAAGCTAATATTTAAGGGTTATAGTTTGTGTTGAGCATGTATGAGTATAAAAAGAAAACAGCAGTAAGAATGAAATAAAATTTAAACTTAAACTATTTGTCAGTATGTAACAATTTCGTATACTACCCACGTCGTGCTACCCACATCTTGTAAAACCACAGAAACGGCACGTTGCGCAACCTTCACCGTACTCCAGTATGTTACCACATTCTGGACACACTCCACCTATCATTTTTGTTTTCTGCTCTTCTTCATAACCCTCAGCAAACTCTGTAAGCGGTNTAATCCCCTCAATCTCAAACTTAATTCTTCTGTATTCTCCCTTCAGATGCTTTTCTAGAACCTTCGCAACACCATCTGCACACGAGGTGACTATTTCACCCTCATCAAATCCCACCGAGGGACACCTGATACCCTTTAACTGCCTTATCAGAACCTCAGGATTGATCCAGCTCCTCAGAGCAATTGAAAGTAATCTTCCAATAGCTTCTGTCTGCGAAGCTGCACATCCTCCACTCTTCCCCAGTTGAACGAAGACTTCTGCTATCCCATGCTCATCCTCGTTAATTGTCACGTAAAGCGAGCCGCATCCCGTTCTCGTTTCAATCGTTCTTCCACTCGTAATCTTTGGTCTCGGGCGTGGCTCTATGAATCTTGCTGGTGGTCTGACCTTCACTTCCTTTCTCTTCTCAGCAGTTTTCTTTGTTTCAAGAACCTGCTCTTCTCTACTCCCATCTCTGTAAACAGTTATACCCTTGCAACCAAGCTCATATGCCAAAAGGAAGGCTTTTTCAACGTCTTTCCTTGAAGCACTGTTGGGCATGTTAATCGTTTTGCTGACCGCGTTGTCCGTGTATTTCTGAAATGCAGCCTGCATTCTAACGTGCCATTCAGGAGAAATGTCCAGAGCACACTTAAAGACTCTGCGTATTTCTTCCGGTATCTCATCCATACCTTGAATGCTACCCTCTTCAGCTATCCTTGCAACGAGTTCCTCGCTATAAAGATCCCACTCTCTCAGAACTTCCTCGAATATTGGATTTATCTCGAAAAATTCCTCTCCATCCAGTATATTTGTTCTTCTATAAGCGAGAGCATAAACAGGTTCNATNCCGGAACTGCATCCTGCGATTATGCTGATAGTTCCGGTAGGGGCTATTGTGGTTGTTGTTGCGTTTCTCATTTTTATTCCCTTTCTTTCCCACACACTTCCCTTCCAGTTGGGAAATACACCCTTCTCTTCCGCAAGAGCCTGAGACGCTTTGTGAGATTCCTCCTGAATGAATTTCATTATCTTCTCTGCAAGCTGAATGGCTTCATCACTGTCGTATGGTATGTTCAGCATGAAAAGTAAATCCGCCCACCCCATCACGCCAAGACCGATTTTTCTATTTGCCTTTGTCATCTCCTCTATCTCAGGAATGGGATAACCATTCACGTCTATAACATTATCAAGAAATCTCGTTGCAATCCAGACAACTTCTTTTAGATGCTCCCAGTCAATGTCTCCTTCTTTAACAAATTTCGCAAGATTTATGCTTCCCAGATTGCAAGACTCGTATGGCAAAAGCGGCTGTTCGCCGCAGGGATTTGTAGCTTCGATTANTCCAACGTGAGGAGTTGGATTATATCTGTTTATCGTGTCTATAAACACCATACCGGGTTCGCCATTTCTCCAGGCTCCCTCTACAATTAGATTGAATATTTTTCTCGCAGANANTCNCTTAACAACTTCATTTGTTCTTGGATTGATCAGCTCATAATCCTCATCCCTCTTCAATGCTTCCATGAATGCGTCAGTCACTGCAACACTTATGTTGAAGTTCTTCAATACGCCTTCCTCCCACTTTGCCTTGATGAACTCCTCGATGTCAGGGTGATGAACGTTGAGAACGCCCATATTTGCTCCTCTTCTCCTTCCACCCTGCTTTATCTGTTCAGTTGCAGCATCAAATATCTTCATGAAGCTCACAGGTCCGCTTGCCACACCCATTGTCGACTTNACTATATCACCCTTCGGCCTAAGACGGGAGAAGCTGAATCCCGTACCTCCACCGCTTTTCTGAACCCTTGCCATATCCCAGAGTGCCTTGAATATACCATCTATGGAATCATCGACCGGAATGACAAAGCAGGCAGAAAGCTGATTCAACTCAGTTCCTGCATTCATCAGTGTTGGACTGTTGGGCATGAACTCCTGGTTGTAAATTATTTCAAAGAATTTTCTTGCCCACTTTTCACTGTCATTTCCGTACTCTTCCTCCGCCTTCGCAATAGCCCTGGCTACTCTCCAGCACATTTCTTCTGGAGTCTCGATTACATTACCCTTCTCGTCCTTCAGGAGATACCTCTTTTTGAGAACTACTTCTGCTGTTCGATTCAACTTCATCTGATCACCTTCTCCATCCATATACTGTATTTCTCAAAATAAATTATTTTAGCTGCAATAACGCTGGTTCAAGTAAAGTTTATTTGATTTTTAATCCTATTTTTTTGATATATAAGGATTGCCATTTTGAGGGGGCCAAGAGATGACGCTACAACACCTTCACAATTTCCTCAGCCATTTCCATGGTCTTCAGCTTACCACCAAGGTCTGGAGTAGTCTTACCCCCCTCTATTACTTTTTCCACGGCTTTTTCCACTTTTGTCGCTTCTTCAACGAAGCCGAAGTGTCTGAGCATCATACACGATGTAAGGATCATGGCAGTTGGATTTGCAACCCCTTTTCCTGCAATGTCGAATGCTGCACCATGTACAGGCTCAAAAATGGCATTTTCTTCTCCAATNTTAGCCGAAGGAGCCAAACCNAGCCCACCGACGAGNCCAGCTGCAAGATCTGAAACTATGTCTCCAAACATGTTTGTGGTNACTATTACGTCAAATCTGTNGGGATCCATAACCAGGTACATGCAAGCTGCATCAATGTAGTACTCCTCAAATTCGATGTCATCATANTTAGCAGCAATTTCTCTGCAAACATCTCTGAACAGTCCGCAGGTCTTTTTCATCACATTTGCTTTATGCAGTGCCGTAACCTTCTTTCTCCCATCTCTTCTTGCAAGCTCAAATGCATATCTGACTATCCTCTCTGATGCTTTTCTCGATATGACTCTAATTGCCTCAGCAACACCATCAAACTCAAACTCATAACCTCTGTAAAGACACTCCGTGTTTTCTCTAACAATAACAATATCGACGTCCGGGTAGAGACACTTCACTCCTCTAAGAGATTTTGCAGGACGTATGTTTGCAAATGTGTTCAACTCCTGTCTCAATCTGACAATCACGTCAGCAGCGGTCTCTCCGGCAGCACCAAAAAGTACTGCGTCACTCTTCCTGCATTCCTCCAAAACCTCGTCTGATAGAGCCTTTCCATACTTCCTCTCAGCTTCATCACCAGCCTCAAGGTAAACGTAATCGAACGGGAGATTCAGTTGATTCAGAACGTAAATTGCTGCTTCCATAACTTCTTTTCCTATTCCATCACCCGGAATAACGACAATTCTTTTCATGTCCCTCACCTATCTGGATTCAAGTTTTTAGATGTTCCAGTTTCATCTGGAAACGTTTTCACTTTCCAGTAGCTTGCGGCAGTAGTTCACAAGTCCTCCACTCTCAATAATTCCTTTAAGGAAATCAGGAATCTCTTTGATTGGATACCTTTCACCCTTCGTTTTGTTTACCACAACATTCGCCGTGTAATCAACCTCAATCTCATCTCCATCATCTATCCTGTCAACGTCATCACATTCAAGAACTCTTAAACCTATATTCACAGCATTTCTGAAAAATATCCTTGCATAGGATTTTGCTACTACCGCTTCAATTCCCGTGGCTTTCAGTGCAAGAGGAGCATGTTCTCTGCTACTCCCACACCCGAAATTTTCTCCCGCAACAACAAAATCACCTTTCTTTACATTTTTTGGAAACTCAGGCCGTAGATTCTCGAAAACGTGCTTAGCAAGCTCCTCAGGATCGTTTATCACCAGATATTTACCCTGAATTATGACGTCTGTGTCAATATCATCACCAAATTTCCACACTCTGCCCATGGAAATGAAAAAGTGGTGTTGATAATATATCTTTCCTCCAGTGTTGTAACTCCACGATTGAAGCTTAATGGAATCTTAATGGAATACACTGGCAGATAAGCACTANTAACAAACGGTTACATAAAGTGTGTAGGACTTAAGATTGCCACCACGAACATTGTCACAATTCCTGCAAGGAACATTCTCAGTCCAGAAATGACGAAGTTGAAACCAGCAATTCTGCCCATCATTGCACCAACTATGAAGAGACTTGCCAGACCGGATGCAAGTGCTATGATGAGCGCTTCATCAACTGGCAGGAGTATGTAGGGCATAAGTGGGATTACTGCTGCAACAATTGGCGCAATGCCATGAATAGTTGATGATATGTAAGTCGCAAATTTGTGTGCTTCATCAATTGCGCAACTTCTATCATTAACCAGAAGTGCTTTTTCTTTCTCCTTTTTCATTATTTTTTGCTCAACTCTTTCCGCTTCAAAAGCACCCCAAGCACTTGATATCCCAAGAGCGAAAGCTGTTGCGAAACCAGCTGAAATTATAAGCCTTGAAGACACTTCACCACTCAAATGAGCACCTGTAATCATTCCAAGAACTGTCAAAATACCGTCAAAAAACCCAATAACAAAATATCTCCGCGAGACTGATTCCAGNTCAGTTACCTGTCGATAGAATTTCAGCCTGGATCTGCAGTTTTCCACGAATTTCCGAATCATTTTACGCAATGACTTTTAGTACCTCTTCAAGACCGAGATTCATCCTTGCAAGTTTCTTTTTCGCCCGCGATAGAGACGATGGATTGTACCTCTCACCCCTGGCTTTGTTAAGTATTGACTCGACTTCTGAAGGGCTCAAAATCTCCTTTAAGAACTCTCCAAACTCTCTTTTTCCCAGAGTTTTAACCTCCTTTTTTCCAGCAAATTTCTTTGAATTGAAAATCAGAGCAATATTTTTCCAGCAATCGTCACATTCCGAGATCAAAATTGAACTTGAGTCTGTCTCTACCCATATTCGCTGTCTCATAATGCCCCCACAGGTGCAGAAGCCTCCAAAATAATTGCCGTTTTGCTGTTCTCCACTGTAGGCTCTGTTGTCGATTATAACCTTCTTAAGCGGTTCAATCAGGAGCAACATACTAAACCGGGACTACTTTCTTAACCTCTGGCACCTTGCTCCTCAGCACGCGCTCAACAAACGATGTTAGCGTTATTACTGACATGGGGCATCCTCCGCATGCACCAAGGAGCTGAACTTTAACAACACCTTCAGATTCGTTTACATCTACCACGGCGATGTTACCACCATCCCTCATCAATGCAGGACGTATTTCTTTTTCAATTACTTCCTCAACTTTTTCTTTTAGTGGCATGGAAGTAAGACGGCGAGAAGTTTATTTAATTTTTGTGGATTGGCCTTCCAGTTGAAAACCTCCTGTCAGCACCCCAAGAATTTAATATTGAACGTAGTCGTTAAGTGTTCGCTGTCCATCTGCAAAAACTGAAAGTTTTGTTGCCTTGACACCTGAATTTCTCAATTCTACAAGCCTCTTACCAGATCTCAAAAGTTTAACAGTCTTTATCCCAACTCCAGGCAAGTCTTCGATTTTCTTTATTCCAAATCTCTCTGCGAGCATCACTTTTGGATCTTTTCGGGGTAAAAAATCATCTATCATTATCTGTCTTAGCTTTCTTACAGAGACACCATATAACCTGACAAGTGCATCTGCTCTGTACAGTCTGATGATCCTCGATTTAATTTCTGGAGGATGATCCTCAAGTGGAGTGCCTTTAATAGGAGTAAACCGAGAATAATAAACTCTTGCTGCTCCAAGCTCATACATCTTCTCAGCAAATCGAAGTGCATCGTAATCTGTTTCTCCTAAACCTACTATTATCTGGGTCGTAAAACTCTTGCCATAATTTCGGGCAGTCCTGGCCACAATCTTTTGCTGNCGAACGAAATCTCGAAAATCTTTAAAACTGCTCAGTTCCGCAAGAATGTCTTTTCTTGGGGATTCAAAATTCAGACTTACTCGATCTGCTATTTCCACAACCCTTTCTATACTGTCCTTATTTGAATGAGGCATTATCTTGAGATGGAGATAATCTACCTTATCCCGTATCAATCTTCCAGCATTCTCTATATTATCCATTACAACCTCTGTGTTGTGTGAGACTGCTGAGCTTATAAAAACCTTCCGAATATTTTTNTTAACTATGTAGGAAGCAAGTTTCTCTGGCTGTATTTCAGAACCTCTTTGCCAAGGATTTGGACAGTAAACACAATCATATTTGCATCTGGTGGAGAGAAGAACCTTTAACAGCCCTTTACATTCAGTAAACTCAAATTTCTCTATAGGTACTGTTAATGTCCCTGATACTGTTTGCTTCAGCATCAGTAAAATTGGTTTTTTAATGTATTATAACCTTTCCTGACAAAATTTCCCAAAATGTTTCATTTCTGTTCTGTAATTCTTCTCTCTTTAGGAACATAATTTCTCAGGATTNTGCCATCACCAAATCCGCAACCAAGAAAATATTCCCCCCATTTTACAATCCAGTAACCTTCAACCCCTGCCTCAATGTCCTCTCCCCTGAGCCACTTCATGGCAGCTTTATCGTCCACATTTAAAATACCTTTTCCGGCAATTTTTCCAATAATAAAACTTCCTTCAATGGATAGTCTTAATCCATTTCTTTCCAGTGTACCAAAATAGATCCCCTTTCTTTTTTCTCTGACATCAAGGTTGCAATCCTTGTAAACGTATATTCTCCCTTTCCCACCAAGATAAAACCTCAGAGTGTTCAACTCATCTCGACTGACTCCAAACTGACTTACAAGGAGATTTTTCACGGTTTCCTCAATTTCGCCACAAAAAATCCCTCGCTGTCGTTTTGCTGAGGATGTATGCGAAGACATTTTCTCACCTCTTCACCATATTCCCTGCCATCAAACTTCAAAAACGGTCTCACCCTTTTAATTGGAAGCTTGATGTCCTCTATTTCGGCCTCTGTGTTCCTGAGCAGATAATCAATCACTTCCTCGTTTTCAACTGGTTCGAGNGTGCATGTTGAGTACACTACCACACCCCCTGGCTTGACAGCTCTGTAGGCCGCAAGAAGAAGCCCTTTNTGGAGTTTTGATAATGCCATGCTATCTCTCATCTTCCAGANTTTGAGATGTTTGTAATTCTTTCTAATCATTCCGATATTACTGCATGGTGCATCCACCAGAACAGCATCAAAGGTGTTTTCCATCTTACCGAATGCTCTTCCATCTCTCTCGGTAACTCTTGCTATCAACACACCGCATCTCTGCAGATTTGAGATTAGAATATTGATCCTGGAGTGTTTGACATCGTTAGCCACGATGCACCCCTCATTCTCCATGTATTGAGCTATTTGAGTTGTTTTAGCACCGGGAGCAGCCGCAATATCAAGAACCACCATTTTAGGCTCAACTTCCATAACAACCGGTGGTATCATTGATGATGCTTCCTGCGCAAATATCACCCCAAGCTGATGTTCCGGAATTCTCCCAAAATCATCCGTATTGATATAAAATCCCTCTTCACACCATGGAACCTGCGAGGTCAAAATCTCGGAGAGTCTCTCCATCACATATTCTACTTTTGCTTTCAGAGTGTTTACACGTATGCTTGTTCTCAGAGGTTTTACCATGTACTCAAAAAACTCATCGCTGCTGTCTATTTTTTCCAATCTGTCATACAGTTCCGGATTTATTTTCCTGATACAGTTTCTTATCTCTTCTGGAGTTCCAAGCTCAGAAATTTTTACTTCCGGCATCATTTCCCTTTCATTCCAGAATTCAGGCAAAATTACTTAATTTCAGGGAACTCATAAGCCCTGCATTCCTGAAATGTATATTTGACTGTGTTNAACTGTTTTTTAAACTCTGCAATTTCTGCTTTTACTTCATCCTCCCTTCTCCTCCCCTTCAAAACCTCATCAATGAACTCTGCAATTGCTTCCATTTCTCCCTCCTTCATACCGAGTCTTGTTACCTCCTGAACACCAATTCTGATTCCAGACGGATTTATCGTATCTTGAATGTCATCCCAGGGCAGCAGGTTTTTGTTCAGGATTATACCAGCCTTTCCGAGTCTTTTTGCAACTTCCTCACCACCACCAAATTCTCTGACATCAACAGCAATTTGATGTGTTTCAGTGAAGCCCTGGTCTTCACCAAGAACTTTGTAGCCAAGTTCATGCAATCTTTCGGCAAGTCTTCTTGCGTTTTTGACAACCTGTCTGGCGTAAGCCTCGCCGAACTCAAGCATCTCCATGGCAGCTATAACGTATCCTGCCAGTGTATTAAGATGGTGATTACTGACAACTCCCGGAAAAACAGCTCTGTCAACTCTCTCTGCCATCTCTTCAGTTGATGTTATTATCGCTCTCTGCGGACCAAAAAACGTCTTGTGAGTTGAGCCCGTCATAACATCAGCACCTTCATCAATCGGTCTCTGGAAGATTTTTCCGGCTATTAACCCCAGCACATGACTTGCATCGTAGAGNACCCTTGCATTTATCTCATCTGCTATTTCTCTGATTTCCTTAACAGGTTGTTTGAAAAGAATTAAACTCGAGCCCAGNACAAAGAGAGATGGCTTCTTTTCCCTCGCAACCTTATATGTGGCTTCAATGTCTATTGACATTGAATTCGTGTCGAATGGATAGTGAACTACATTAAGTCCCCTGATGCCGGCTGCGGATATTCGATCATGGCTTATGTGCCCNCCACAGGGAACAGAAATGCTCATAATGGTGTCTCCCACATCAGTTAATGCAAAAAAAGCAGCTATATTTGCTACAACTCCGGAAATTGGCTGGACGTTAGCATGGGGAACATTAAAAAGTTTTTTTGTCAGCTCGAGAGCAAGAGCTTCCATCTCATCTATGAACCTGCAACCCTCGTAAAATCTCTCTCCAACCTTACCTTCCGCATATCTGTGGCCAAAATCAGAGATGTAGCATCTTCTAACTGCCGCAGAAGTAACATTCTCGCTTGCTATAAGTGGGATGGATGATTCTATCATTTTACTGTGCTTTTCAGCAATATTGTAAACTTCCTGAATATTTAAATGAGAGGACATATGATTCTTGGAGATTGCAAAAATATTTAAGGTTTCTGTATTAACGGGCGTTATGGAGACAATTTCTGCAAGAGATATGCAGATTTTAGATCTGAACTGTGAATTTTATGGGCTCAGCAGACTCCAATTAATGGAGAACGCTGGTAGAGGTATTGCAGAGGAAATAATCAAACGATTTAATGGTGGCAAAATACTGGTCTTTGCTGGTACAGGAAACAATGGTGGAGATGGATTTGTTGCAGCAAGGCATCTAAAAGGNTTTGACATCGAAATCTTTCTCCTTGGGAAAAAGAGAGATATAAGGAGCGAAATTGCAAGACAAAATCTTGAAATTCTTGAAAAATGCGGTTACAAAATCCGTGAAGTGCTGCCTGAACCCTTGGACATTCCAGACGATTGCACAGTAGTTGTGGACGCAATGCTCGGTACAGGTGTTAGAGGAGAGTTAAGGGAACCGTTTAAGTCTGCTATCAGAGTCATTAACGAGAGCAATGCATACGTTGTCGCAGTTGACCTGCCAACGGGTCTCGATCCTGATACAGGGGGTTACAGNGATGTTGTTAAAGCAGATTTAACTGTTACTTTCCACAAACCCAAACCAGGGATTTTAAAAGCAGAAGAGGTCGTTGGAGAGGTTGTGGTTAAAGAGATAGGCATTCCAGATGTTCTGGAGAAATTATGTGGTCCCGGAGATGTAAAAACGTCGTACAAAAGATGGTCAGAAGCACACAAAGGTAAGCATGGAAGGATACTCGTCATTGGCGGAGGAGAGTACACTGGTGCTCCCGCATTTTCAGCTCTCGCTTCATACGTAGCAGGTGCGGATATAGTTACAGTAGCTGTACCCGAACCAATATGGAAAGTCGTAGCATCCTACAGTCCCAACCTGATTGTNAGGGGTGTAAAGGGGAACTCGATTTCAGAGAAGAACCTCTCAGAACTTCTGGAGCTTGCATCAAGACACGACGTAATTGTTGCAGGGATGGGTGTGGGCAAGAAATTCAGAGNAGAGTTCAGAGATTTTATCTCTGAATTCCTTAAAGATGTAAAAAGAGCTGTTCTGGACGCTGAAGGGTTGATTTCAGATATTCCTGAAGATACAAGCTGTATTCTGACCCCACATCGTGGAGAGTTCAGACGTGAGTTTGGTGAGGTTGATGAACAGAGAGTTAAAAAGGTGGCAGAGAAGACTGGCGCAACAGTATTGCTGAAGGGCAAGGAGGACTGGATAACCGATGGTGTGAGATTCAAAATGAACAGAAGTGGAAATGCTGGAATGACTGTAGGTGGAACGGGAGATGTTCTCGCTGGAATCTGTGGTGCTCTATTCTGCAATGATGATNCCTTCCACGCTGCCTGTTCTGCAGCTTTTGTGAACGGATTTGCAGGTGATTTATGTNTTGAAAAGTACGGGTATAACTACACTTCAGTAGAGTTGATAAGAGAGATTCCCGCTGCATTCAAGAAATGTATGGAGTTTGAATGATCTTCACTGACAACT
>MTNC01000067.1 GCA_002010285.1 Archaeoglobus sp. JdFR-41
GCTCAACCTAATCCTTACAGGTGGTTACAACCCAGCCGGGGATATAGATGGAGATGGGGACATAGACTTCAACGATCTAATAGGTGTGCTCAACATAATTCTGACGGGATAGCTCTGCCTGAATGTTTTTGCTCAAATTTTTTATTTTTAAAATTTCAGTAAACTCTTTAAGTTAGACGGTAATGGCTACCACATGGTAAATTTTGAGCTTACCCAGGATCAGAAGGATATACAGAAAGCTGCAAGAGAATTCGCTGTGAATGAGTTCACCAAGGAGATAGCAGAAGAACTTGATTTGAAAGAAGAATTTCCATTTGATCTCTGGAAAAAGGCTTGTGAGCTGGGATTCATTGGGGTTCATTTTCCTGAAGAGTATGGCGGGGCAGGAATGGGAATTTTGGAAAACACACTCATCGTTGAAGAATTCTGCAGGGCTGATAGTACGATTGGCAGTGCCATAATTCTATCTGACTTCTCTTCTGAGGTAGTAATGCGATTTGGCAATGAGGAACAGAAGAAAAAGGTTTTACCGAAAGTGGCGCGTGGGGAAGCTATAACCTGTGGCTGTTACACTGAGCCAGAGGCAGGGAGCGACCTCNCATCGATAAAAACGAGAGCTGAACGAGATGGAGACGAGTGGGTCATAAACGGCTCCAAGACCTTTATCACAAACGCACCTATTGCAGACTTTTTCATAGTCCTTGCTGTTACAAACCCTGAAGCAAAACCGGTTTACAGAGGTTTCTCGACTTTTCTGCTTGAAAAAGATTTGGAGGGAATAAGCATCAACAAGATTAAGGGTAAAATGGGTATAAGAGCTTCTCCAACTGCAGAGGTCGCTTTTAAAGATGTCAGAGTGGATGATTCAGCTTTGATTGGCGAGCTTAACAGAGGATTTTACCAGGTTCTTGAATTCTTTGATGAGAGCAGAGTGGAGATTGCTGCCCAGGCNCTTGGCATAGCTCAGGGAGCTTTTGACAGACTGCTGAACTACGTAAAGCAGAGAAAGCAATTTGGTCAGCCAATTGCAGCTTTTCAAGCACTTCAGCACAGAATTGCCGATATAAAAACCCAGCTTGAAGCTGCCCGCCTCCTCGTTTACAAGGCAGCTTGGAACTATGATCAGGGGAGAATAGACCCCGGTCTGACGTCCATGGCAAAGTACTATGCAGGTAAGGTAGCGGTAAAGGTTTGTGATGAGGCAATCCAGATGCATGGTGGTTACGGCTACATTGCCGAGTATGAGGTGGAAAGATTTTACAGAGATGCCAAAATAACAGAAATTTATGANGGAACGAGGGAAATACAGCTGAACACCATTGCAAAGGATGTTATAGGAAAATTCAAGTGATCAGACTCCAAGAAACTTTTTTATATTTTTAATATCACAATTTTTTGAATGGTGGAGAAAATAGTCTTGGTAATTGACAGAGACGATGACCTGGGTTACAAGACCAGTATAAAGTCTCCGGTTGTTGGTAGAGAGAATGTTATTGAAGCAGCAGTGAGACTTGCAACAACAGATCCAGAAGATTCAGACGTGAACACAATGTTTGCNGCTATAAAAACGTATGATGAGCTGAAACAGAAAGGGGAGGATGTTGAAGTTGTTGTGGTTTGCGGAGACAGAAATGTTGGTGTTGTGTCAGATTCCAAAATTGCCGAACAACTTGATGAGATAGATCTACGGCTGAAACCCAGAAGTACGATTGTGGTAACAGACGGCTCTGAAGATGAATTTGTACTTCCAGTTATTTCTTCACGGTTCAAAATAGATTCTATTGAGAGGGTTGTTGTTAAACAAAGTAGAACGATAGAAAGTACGTATTTCCTTATTAGGCGAATGCTGAACGATCCTAAAGTTGCGAGAATAACACTTGCTCCGCTGGGGATGATTTTCCTGGTGTATTCAATTTTTCTGATTTTTCAGCATCCCGAATGGGGACTGGGAGGTATAATCCTTTTTCTTGGTATNTACTTTCTTTCCAAGGCCTATGGATGGGACCGGAGTTTTGCCGAGTATATGAACTCCATAAGACAATCACTGTTAGAGGGCAGGTTCTCATTTATCCTTTATGTTACGTCAGGTATTCTTCTCGTTGTTGCTTTGATTCAGGGAGTCAACAGTGCTGCGTCACTCGTATATGCCTCTCCACATGTTACTATCTCGACGTTCATATTCGCCAGTGTGTGGTGGTTTGTTCTTTCCGGTATATTTGCAGCTCTTGCAAAGGCATCTGATGCTTATGCAGAAGGGCGAAGCACCGGGAAGTATTTTTCAATTCTTTTTCTACTGATTTCATTTGGGTTTGTTGTTTGGGGTGCGAGTGGTTACATTCTCACCCCTGACTCTGAGAGCGCCATGCAGAAGTTTGCAGTCTCAATTATTGCGTCAATACTAATAGCCTTGGTAGGAGTTGTTCCGCTGAGGAGATCCTGAAGTTTGATAATTGAATGGTCAGCAAAAAACCTTTATTAATTTTTAACATTTTCAGTAGTATGGTACTTTTTGAAGAAATTGAAATAGGTGGTGTTGTTGCAGAGAACAGGATAGTCAGGTCAGCAACTGCCGAGTCAATGGCCACCGAAGAAGGATTTGTAACAGATGATCTTATCCGTCTCTACAAAAAACTTGCAGAAGGTAGAGCTGGTGTTGTGATTACAGGACACATGTTTGTGAGTGAAGATGGAAAAGCTTCACTGAAAATGNCTGGAATAAGCAGTGATAAGTTTATCGAAGGTCTTACAAAACTCGTTGAAGCTGTTAAGGATGCAAACGAGAAACAAGTTCTTGTGGCTCAGTTATCACATGCTGGCAGGCAGGGTGTTTTCAATCCAGTTGCACCTTCTCCAGTACCTGATAGATTCCTAAATATTGAGCCAAGAGAACTTTCACGAGAAGAAATAGAGAAAATAATCGAGGACTTTGCAAATGCTGCTGTTAGAGCAAAGAAAGCAGGTTTCGATGCTGTACAGCTCCACGCCGCACATGGCTACCTTCTTAGTGAGTTTCTATCTCCATACACGAATCGAAGAACAGACGAATACGGACAGGAAAGAGCAAAAATTGTGCTTGATATAAAGGAGAGGATAGATGAAAAAACTCGAATACCTGTTATAATAAAGATGAACGGTTCAGATTTTGTTCCTGGAGGGCTTGAGATTGATGAAGCTGTTAAAATTGCAAAACAGCTTGAAAATGCTGGATTTGCAGCAATTGAAGTTAGCGGTGGAATGTACGAATCGATGCTACATCACGGAGTTAACATGACCTCTCAGGAGGTCCCAGTTGTTGGCGAGGCTTATTTCAGAGATTTCGCCAGGAAAGTGAAGGAGGCTGTAAACATTCCGGTTATAGCCGTTGGAGGTATCAGAAGTGTTGAAGTGGCTGAAAAGCTGCTAAAAGAGAGATGTGCAGACATGATTTCCATGTCAAGACCCCTGATCAGAGATCCATATCTACCACTCAAATGGATGCGTGGAGAGACCGATAAAAGTGACTGCAAGTCCTGCAATGCGTGCATGGGTATGATGTTTCAGGGTGAAAAACTTGCATGTTACGCAGAGGATTGACGCTCCCGAGTCGAAAAGGACTATTGCCATCCCAGATTCAGCTCTTCAGTAAATTCTTTTATCTTTCTGTACAGCTCAGATTGCTGATTTTTATGCCTTTCGATCAATCTGAGCACTGCGCTTCCCACCACTACACCATCTGCACCAGCGTTAAAAAGTTGAGTGACATGTTCTTTTCTCGAAACCCCAAAACCCACTGCAACTGGTTTTCTGCAGACCTTTTTCACCCTTTCAAGAGCAACAAAGGCGAGATCAGACACCCTATCTCTCACTCCCGTAACCCCATAAGTTGAGACGAGATATATGAATTCAGACATTTCGTCGATCACTTCAAGCCTTTCGGCTGAGGTATTCGGTGCAGCAAGGAAAATTGTTTTCAAATTAAGATCTCTGCAAATTTCATAGTACCCCTGAGCCTCACTTACAGGTAGATCNACAACAAGTATACCATCAGCGCCACTTTCTGCAGCGGTCTCCAGAAATTCTCTGATCCCTTTCCGGTAAACAGGATTGTAGTATGTCATGATAATAAGAGGCTTATCGGACTCTCTTCTGAATTCACGTATTATTTTAAATGTTGTGTCAACTCTGAATCCATTTTTCAGGACTTCTGCGTACACTCTTTGAATTACACTCCCATCCGCTACGGGGTCGCTGAAAGGGATCCCAAGTTCAATAACGTCTGCACTGCATGAATGCATCAGTTCTACAGTCGTCTTAGCATCAGGATATCCTGCTACAAGGAAAACGATTAAAGACTTGTTTATCATTCTCCACCTACCTCCTTTAAAGCAAGTTTTCTTACAATTTCAAGGTCTTTATCNCCTCTCCCAGAAAGGTTTACGATGATTATGCTGTCTCTGCTCATCTTTTCAGNAATTTTAATTGNGTATGCAACTGCATGAGCAGANTCCAGTGCAGGAATTATTCCTTCATGCTTTGAAAGTTCCAGAAAAGCCTCCACCGCTTCGTCATCTGTTACGGTAACGTACTCGCATCTACCACTTTCCATCAGGTAAGCATGCTCAGGCCCAACACCAGGATAATCGAGACCAGCGGCAATGCTGTGGGTGTCAAGCATCATACCATCTGAATCCTGAAGGAAGTAAGACAGCATACCGTGTAACACACCTCTACTGCCCGCATTGAGCGAAGCAGAATGTTTTTGTGTTTCGAGTCCTTTGCCACCAGCTTCAACTCCTACAAGTTTTACTTTGTCCTCAATAAATGGGTAAAAAATCCCAATTGCATTACTACCTCCTCCGACACAGGCTACAATAACATCAGGTAGTCTACCCTCCAGCTGAAGTATCTGCTTTCTGGTTTCAACTCCTATAACTGACTGGAAGTCTCTTACGATTACAGGAAACGGATGTGGTCCAACTACAGAACCTATCAGGTAGTGAGTGTACTCAAAGCTCTCCACCCAATCCCGCAGNGCNTCGTTNATCGCGTCCTTAAGAGTTTTACTACCACTTCTAACCGGTTTTACCTCTGCACCCAAAAGTTCCATACGGAATACATTCATTTTCTGCCTTTCGTAGTCTTCCGCACCCATGTAGATTGTNGCCTCCAAACCGAAGAGAGCTGCAGCCATGGCTGTTGCCACACCATGCTGACCCGCGCCCGTTTCAGCGATCAACCTTCTCTTCTTCATGTATTTTGCGAGAAGAGCCTGAGCTACCGTGTTGTTTATTTTATGAGCTCCTCCATGCAGCAAATCTTCCCTTTTAAGATATACTTTAACACCAACTTTTCGGCTCAGGTTTTCTGCGTAATAAAGGGGTGTCGGCCTACCGGCATAGTTTTTCAGATAATACTCCAGATCTTTTTTGAAATTTTCATCATTCTTCAATCTTTTGTATGAAATCTCGAGTTCTTCGAGAGGTGGAATGAGCACCTCTGGAACATATCTCCCACCAAATTCACCAAATCTCATTTTTTATCCTCCTGACAGACGTCTATCCCTCGCACTCTACTGACAAATNCTCTTACAAGATTCTCATCTTTGTACCCATCAACTTCAACTCCCGATGAAACATCCAATCCAGCAGGATTCACAGTTTCAACTGCTTCAACAACGTTCTCCAGTTTTAACCCACCAGCCAGAAACACAGAAAACTTTTCAGAAATTATCTTGCTGACTTCCCAGTTGTGAACCTTTCCGCTCCCGCAACCAGAGTCAAGCAGAATAAAATGGGGTTTGAAATTCTCTATTTGTCCTATTATTCTCGAAGCTTCTGCTTTTGTTTCGCCATCCCTAACCATGAACGCTTTCATAACTTTTACATGCTCCTTTAGATGGTCCATGATTTCCGCGTTGATGCTGTCACTGTGCAGCTGAACGAAATCACAATCTGTTCCGCTTATAATTTCCATCCACACATCGAGATTCGAAGAAGTTGAAACAGCAAAAACAGGTATTGTTGCATTTTGAATTATTTCTCTTGCAGTTTTCAGCGATACACATCTTCTCGAATTGCATTTCACGATCACACCAGTAGCATCAGCATATCTCTCTACTATTTCGAGTTCCTTCAGATTTTTAACACCGCAAATCTTGATGATCAATTTTATCACCACTGAGCGTCATCATAACAAAATTCCGAATCATTTTCAGTCCATTCTCCGTTAGAACGCTTTCAGGATGGAACTGTACGCCTTCGAGTAGTCCACGCCTCATTCCCATAATGATCCCATCTTCAGAGACTGCTGTAACCTTGAATCCCTCCGGGACATCGAGAACTGCGAGAGAGTGATACCTACCAACTTTAACAGGGTTTCGGATACCTCTAAAAATACCCATGCCATCGTGCCTAACAACAGAGGTTTTTCCGTGTAGAGGTTTTACTTTCCCAACCCTGCCACCGAAAACCTCAGCCATCATCTGGTGTCCAAGACAGATTCCGAGAAGTGGTATGCGTTCATGTGTGCAGTATTCAAAAATAAATGCCAGCTCCCTGTCAGGTTTTCCCGGTCCTGGAGATACTATAACGCCATCTGGATTAATTTTCAGAACATCTTCTGCTTTATCCCTCCTGACGATCCTGGCCCTTGTGAAAATTGAAACATATTCAAGTATATTGTAAACAAAGGAGTCATANTTGTCGACAATTACGATCACAGTATCACCCCCTTTTTTAACTCAGTCTCCAGTCAGACTTACGGCTAAACTGGTGAGTTGGTCTGTTGACAAACCTGTAGCCTGGAGAACTCTCAAAATTTTGCTTTCTGTTTCCAGAAATTCTCGCACAGGTCTTGANTCTGCAACAATACCTGCACCAGCTCTTACTTTGCAAAGTCCANCGTATTCTATCATTCTAATAGCTATTGCCATATCGGACACGTTCTCGGAAAAGTAACCCACAGCACCTGCATAAGTTCCTCTTGGACTCCTCTCAAGTTCGTCTATAAGTTCAATGGCTCTTAACTTTGGAGCTCCAGTTACTGTTCCAGCAGGAAAAGCTGCTTCCATTGCATCGAAATGGGTTACATTCTCCTTCAGAATTCCCTGCACCTCGCTCTCTATGTGCATAACGCTGGAATACTTGACCACATCCATGTATTTTGTAACCTTNACACTTCCAGGTATGCATGCTTTTCTGACGTCGTTGCGAGCCAGATCGACAAGCATAACATGTTCAGCAATCTCTTTCTCATCCTGCAATAATCTTTTCACAGTCTCATCTTCATTCCCACCTCTTGGAGCAGTTCCTGCAATTGGATTGATTTTGAATANTCTGCCATCCACTCGCCCCATCGTTTCGGGAGATGAACCGATAAGAGATTTCTGAAATTCCAGCAGAAACATGTAGGGGCTTGGGTTGAACTCTCGCAATCTGAGGTAGATTTCGAATGGGTCATACTCGCTTTTTACAACGTATTCTCTCGACAGAACAATTTGATAAACTTCTCCCTCCTCTATGTATTCTTTTCCCCTTTCCACAATTTTTTTGAAGTATTCTTCTCCATCTCTTTCTACGACTTCTGCACCTTTTGTATTTGGAGTTTGTATTTCAATATATTTGGCCTTTCTTACGATTGCTTCTGGATTTTCTACATTAACACTGAACAGTCTGTGAAGATAGTGGTCATAAACAAAGTANGAACTGTATGAGGCAAAGAAAGATGGTTCGTGTATTTTTTTACCAATATAGTGGAGTACTGCATCATACGAAATGTAACCAACCAGAAAACCCCTTACATGTACATTTTTCAGGGCTCTGAAAGGATTTGTCTCATCAGATACGCTCTCTCCATCCACTTTTACACCTCTGTCTCCAATTTCAATTGTGTAATCGGGATCAAATGCAATGTAAGTGTATCTTGAATTGGTACTTCCTCCCTTCTCTGCAGATTCGAGTATGAATGGATACTCTTTGTCTCTTATAGCCGAATAGAGTTTCACAGGTTCAACAAACTCGTGCTTAAGCATTTTATCTCCTCCAGTTTCCTTGCCAGTGTACCCTCTTCAATGCTATTTCGAAAAATCTCAATGTTCTCTTTCAGGTNGTCTTTTCCAGTTACGAANAGAGCCATAGAGAAATTCAGAGCAATGAACGTCTCATCCTCCTTCATTCCGTTACCGTTGAAAACCGCTTCTATTCTTCTGGCAGACTCTTCTGCACTGGTGCATGGGATTATCCGTTCTCTTTTCATTCCAAAATCTTCTGGTGTTACTTTAAACCTCTCTGTTCCATTTCTGACTTCCAAAACAGTTGTTTCTCCAGCGGGATTTACCTCATCGATTCCACCGTAAATTACAACACCCTCTACACCCAGTATTTCCATAGCACCTGCCATTACTTCTATGAGATTTCCATCAGATACTCCGATCATCTGATATTTCGGATTAGCGGGGTTAGATAGAGGTCCGGTTAGATTGAATATCGTCCTTATTCCAAGCTTTTTTCTAACACTGGCAACCCTTGCAAATGCAGGATGATAGAGAGGTGCGAAAAGAAACGCGAAGTTTGTTTTTTCAAGCATGTTCTTTGCGATCTCTGGTTGAAGAAAGATGTTGATCCCCATGGCTTCAAGAACGTCTGCAGAACCACTTGAGGAAGTTACACTTCTGTTACCGTGTTTAGCAACTCTGTAAAAGTGAGAAAGAGCTATGGAGGCTGCTGTGCTCACGTTAATTGTTCTTGCACCATCTCCACCTGTACCACATGTATCCGCAACGTTGCTAACATTCTCCAGTTTAATCGCAGAGTCCCGTNTAGCCTTAGCAAATCCTGCGACAACTTCCGAATCATAGCCTCTGGCTTCAATAGCTGATAGAATGGATGCAACATGTAGATCGTCAAGTTCCCTCATTATCAAAGCCAGTTCATATGCTCTCTCAAAATCGAGTTTTCCATTAACAGCATCCTTTATGAATTCAGAATTCCTGCTGACTTTATACATCATCTCCCCCTCCAGATCACAAAACTCCTGACAAAATCCACTGTTTTTTCTGCGAGCATGAATGCTGTACCGATCAGTGCAGCATCAACATATTTGAGAACAAATTCCAGCTCTGCAACATTTTTTATCCCACTTCCACTTATTTTCGTTCCTTTAATTTTCGGTGCAAGTCTGGCTGTGACTTCAAGACTTCCATCTGATTCAAGTTTTGAGATATCCCTGTTGTTTATGAGGAAAGTTGTTTTTCTGGCTGCCTGCGATTTGAAGTCAACATAATTCAGATCCTGATCACTGTGAACTTCAACAAGGGGTTCAATTCCGTGATCAATGCATAGATCAGAGAATTCAGCCAGATTACCCTTCAGCAATCTTGCTATCAGCAGCAGAGAAGAGACCCCAATTTCTGCACTTCTTTCAATTTCAATTTTATTGGTAATAAAATCTTTTCTCAGAACAGGAAGGCTGGAAAATCTGCAAATCTCCTTAAGAGTCTCAAAGTTTCCTCCAAACTCCCTGGCAGTTATATAGGAAATTGCTGAAGCTCCAGCAGTTTCGTATTGCTTCAGAACGACTATTGGATCTCGTCCACGCAGCAGATCACCATGGAGTGGTGAAAAAGTTTTAATCTCTGCGATTAGAGGGTTCAGGCCATTTTTCCGGGTCAGTTGAATGGATTCCCTAAAGCCAAACTCCATCACCTGATATCAAGTTTATTCCCAACATAAAGGTTTATTCCTGCAATCTGTATTTAAGTTTTTTGGGTAGGATTAAGTATATCAGTATTAAAAATGAATTTTCTAAGATCATAAAAATGTTAGGAAATTAAGATCTGACAAAAGATTAACATAGTTAAAAAATATGTACTTCATAGGTGATAAAATGAAGCAGCAGCTTTACAACGCTATGGTAGAGCTTGAGGAAGAAAAGGTAATTACACTCGTAAAAAAGGCTCTTGAAAATGGAGAGGATCCGTATTCTATACTTGAGGTCTGTAGAAAAGCTATGTCTGAAGTGGGAGATAGGTTTGAGAGAGGAGAGTACTTTTTGAATGAACTTGTGATAGCTGGAGAGATATTCAAAACCGTGAGTGAGATTCTTAACCCAGAACTCAAAAAGTATGGCAAACGTGAAAGGGAGCTTGGAAGGATGGTTATAGGAACAGTTGAAGGAGATGTACATGACATAGGTAAAAACATAGCCAGAACCATGCTTGAAGCTCACGGATTTATCGTTTACGATCTCGGTGTTGATGTGCCACCTGAAAAGTTTGTGGAAGCTGTCAAGAAGTACAACCCTGAGATTGTCGGGATGAGCTGTCTTATAACCTCTGCCTGGACATCAATTGAAGAAACTGTCAAGAAACTTGAAAAGGAAAAATTAAGGGATAAGGTCAGAATAATCCTGGGTGGGGCTATGGTAAACGAGAGAATAGCTGAGAAAGTTGGCGCTGATGCCTGGACTAATGATGCCAAAAAGGGTGTGGACATCTGCAAGAGCTTTGTGGGAGCTGAATAAAGCGATAAAAATTGAGGCTGATTAATATGGTGGTTGAAGAAGTTTTTCGGGAACTGTTTGATGAGAGGGAGAAGAGGATTCGAGATGCCATAGAATTAAGAGAGCCCGATAGAGTGCCAGTGATTTGTCACGGTATTGGCTGGTATTTTAAAATGGTTCCGGGTGTTACTGCCAGAGACATGGTGGAGAGCAATGACAAGTTCATGAAGGTTCTGCTGAAATTCATGCTCGACATTCAACCCGATGCTGCGTGGAGACCAGTTCCACAGGATCCTCTTGCATCTGTAGTTGTTGAACCAACTCCAATGATATTCCCTGAAAACGGAGATAATTCCTGCGAGCCAAAGATAATCTCTCGAGAGACAATGAAGGTTGAAGACTACAAATTTGTGATAGAAAATGGTTACCTCGCCACTCTAATGAAGTTCCTGCCAGAACTCCGCCCTGGGATTCCCAATGTTCAGAAAAAGCTCATGGACAAACTCGGACTGACAAGTGATCCAGAAGAACCACCTCTTGATTTTACAAAGAATATCGAAATGTTAAGACAGGTGGGCTTTCCAGCATACTTCCTTTTCGAAATGCTCAGTCCTTTTAACTGTCTCACTCTTTTGAGAACATACCCCAAAATGTGTATGGATCTGAAACGGCATCCAGACCTTGTAAAGCAGGCTATTGAAAGGATGGTTCCAGAGATGACGTCTATACTGATAGGGATGACAAAGCAGTGTGACTTACCAAGAGTATGTATAGGGGTCCACAGAGAGAGTGCAACTTTCTTCTCTCCAAAAATCTTTGACGAGGTCTTCTTTCCGGAAATCAAAAGTATGGTCGAGCTCTGCAGTAAGGAGGATTTAAAGGTCATACTCCACTGTGACGGAAACTGGAACCCACTGCTCGAAAGATTGACCGAATTACCGAAAAAGAGGTGTGTAATTCAGCTTGATATGGACACGGATCCATTTAAGGCAAAAGAAGTTATAGGAGACAGATACTGCATCGATGCCGGTCCGATGGAACTTGAAATGGCGACTTGGACACCTGAAGAGGTGGAAGATTACTGCAAGAAACTGATCGACATTGTTGGAGATGGTGGCGGGTTTATTTTAAAAAGCGAAATCTCAAGAGAAGCAAAACCGGAAAATGTAAGAGCGTTTATCAACGTTGCAAAGACATACGGAGTGTACTGAGTTAATTCCAGTTAGCAAATCTACTATGGTTCAACAAATTTTCTGAGATACTCTGGAACAAAATGCAGTGCATCAATTTCAGCTGCTTTACTGAACTGGTAGACCATTATATACCCTGCAAGGTGAAATGGGGCTTCGATAAGTTCTGGGTCTCTCTCCATACTCGCCAAACATGGATACGAACATTGCAACTGATGTATTTCTTTCCAGAATTCCTCTGGGCTCTGGATAATGTATCCAGTCATCCTTCTTGCCACAAAGTATGCTGATCCACATGGGTCGCTTTTCAGAATCCTTACTTTCCGAACTCTACTGCCCTCAATCTCAACCTCAAACTCTGGCTTGCCCATATTCAGCTCATCACTAAATCTTCTCAGGATTGGGGTAGAAGGTGAGAAACTGCAAAAAGGTTTGGGAGAATCGAATTCAATCCCAGATTCACTGCAAATGTCCAAAAGCTGTTTTCTCAACCCTGGTCTGCACCAGTTCTGATTACATGCAGGTACAATCAGCGCTTTACAGTCTACAATTTTGGGAATGTCGATTAGAATGTCAGGATGTAAATTTACAGCTACAAGAACATCACAGGAAAAATCTTCAACATACTCTTCAGGATTTTCAACGTATGTTCCGAGACATGCAGGTTCTGGTACCTCAACTACGTGAGCTACCATCTCCGAAAAATTGTAATCCTTGCAGTAGTCACATTCATCAATTCCACAGGCACCAAAACTGCTGCACAACCAGGGCGCCACGAGATTGACAACGAATCTTCTACCAAAATCCCCGCTGAAAACTATCCCGACTCTCATACATCCTCAAGCNGATGTCAANGTTGGCAACCCCTGAAATGTCAATCATATCAACCCGAGGAATTCAAGAGCTTCAACCACACCATCACCGTTTCTTGCGGAAGTTACAATATCGGCAATCCTCTTGAGTTCCAAATCAGCATTGGCAACCGCAATGCCTAAACCAGCAACTCTGAACATTTCNATGTCGTTTTGCGAATCACCTATTGCAGCAAATTCATCAACAGGAATTCCCATCCTATCTGCTATGAACTCCAAGGCTTTGCCTTTACTCACATTTTCGTCCACAACGTGGTATGCAAAGCCAGAGTCGAGAAGTTTTACACCGTATCCCTGCAAAACTCTTCGTGCTTTCTCAATGTCAAATGTTCTTCTCATACATACTTCCGATTTTCTGTACTCGAAATCCAGTAGCTGTACATCAAAATGTTTTTTGAGTTTTTCCACTGCGCGCATACACTTCTCCTTGTCACCCAGAACGATGTCCTCACCATCATATGAGAACCTCACAACTCCCCCGTTTTCACAGATCACAATATCGGAAACTCCTATAAGTTTCGCAGCAGTTCTTGCAAAGCAGGAGATGTTTCCAGTCGCAAGGACAACAGGTATTTTTAATTTTCTCAATGCTTCAACTGCTCTGCAGTTTATTGCACGCTTTTTATTTGTAAGAGTTCCATCTATATCCACAGCAACTGCTTTTGGTCTAAATTTCAATATGAACGTTTCTTTGGATTCTGATCTCGTTTTACCCCCCATATTCACACCCGGTCTTTAGTTTTGCTTGGTTTTACTGAAGAAGTTTTAAGTTATTTATTCCCAGCATATCGGGGTTAGATGATTTTAAATTAAGCGAACATCCGACTCTAAATAGATTTCCAGAATGTAATGATGCTTTGGTAAGGGCAATTTGGAAAAAAGTAAATATTTAACCCTTCACTGAGACCCATGGAGGAAAATCTGTTTATAACCGCAGGTCTCTTCACAGTCCTCGTTCTCGTTCTCGTACTTCCGTTCAGAGTCAAAAAAGTGGAGGAAAACCTTGAACCGTTTTTCCTGATAATGGGTATAATTGCGGTCACAATCAGTGGATTGTGGAGCCCCAAGCTTGTAATAGAAGCACTTGAAACTCCCCTGAAAATTACCGAGTTCATGGGTATTCCAATTGGAATTTTTCAGGTGGTACTCATTGTTGGACTAATTATACACTACTTTAACAAACCCATCTACTCATCATTGATTTCGATCCTGAATAGAGTTGGAATAAGAATCTTTGNATTTCTTGTAATAGTAATTTTCGGGCTCATATCAAGCATAATTTCTGTCATAGTAGCAGCGGTTCTGCTTGCTGAAATAGCACTCATTATGCCACTCGAGAGAAGAAAAAAAGTTGAGTTTGTGGTCATCACATGCTTTTCAGTTGGATTTGGGGCAGCTTTAACTCCAGTAGGTGAACCGCTATCCACTATAGCTGTAAAAAAACTCAGCGTTGAACCATATCATGCCGATTTTCTTTTTCTGTTTCACCTTCTGGGAGTGTACATCATCCCCAGTGTTATAGCTCTTGGCATCTATGGTGTGATAAGAATTGGCTCTGTGAAAAGGATGAATATTGAAATTCCCGAATACACCGAATCTCTGAGAACTATTATTGTAAGAGCTTTCAGAGTTTACATATTCATCTGCGCTCTTGTACTGCTTGGAGAGGGTTTCTACCCCATAATAGAGTGGTATATATCAAAGATTCCTGCAGAGATGCTTTACTGGATTAATATGGTTTCTGCAGTGCTGGATAATGCAACATTAACAGCAGCTGAAATTGGTCCGCAGCTTACATTAAAGCAGATAAAAGGTGCACTGCTTGGTCTGATCATCTCTGGAGGTATGCTCATACCTGGAAACATTCCCAACATCGTGGCAGCAGGTAGGCTGAGAATTTCAAGCAGTGAATGGGCAAGAGTGGGAGTTCCAATAGGTCTCGTTTTCATGAGCATTTTCTTTATCGTGGTCTACGTCCTGCATCTCTGATGCGATTTCTCAAAATTTTTACCCAAAATTATATCTACAGTCAACTTAGATATAGTAGAGGTAAAGATGTTTTCAAGNGAGGCTTTACTTAAAAATGGTTGAGTTTTTTGAGTTTTTGAAATTCCAAGTAATTGTCAGATCTTACTGTCAGATATTGCTCTGTAAGCTTACTGAAAAAC
>MTNC01000093.1 GCA_002010285.1 Archaeoglobus sp. JdFR-41
ATACCGGGTGCGCTTCTCATAGTTGCAGGTGTGGGTTTCTGGAAAAGATACAGGTGGAGTTGGTGGCTTGGACTTGCAATCGGAGTGATAATGATAATCTCACGGCTCAATACCACAACTGCGTTTGTTGTGCTTGCAGGTGTGGCCATGATTTACTACCTTACAAGACCTCATATCAAGGAGTATTTCGGTATGAGGTAGTTAACTGCATTATTGCAACATTAATGAAATGAAAANTTTGGAAAGATTGAGCAAATTTCAACAGATTTTTATTTTCCAATCGTCAATCAAAGTTTATGCGTGAGGCCTCCCGTCTCAGTGAGATATCAACTTCCATGATCAGACGGATGTTTGAGATAGTTGAAAAAGCAAAAAAAGAGGGTAGAGACGTAATAAGTCTGACAATTGGCGAACCTGACTTCAAAACGCCTGACGAAGTTATAGAGAGAGCCTGTAGAGCTATGCAAACCGGATTTACCCACTACACATCAAATTTTGGATTGCCAGAATTGAGAGAGGCAATCGGTGAAAGATATGGCGTCCCACCCGAAAACGTCATGTTGACCACAGGCGCAAGTGAAGCTCTTCTCAACGCATCTCTTGCCTTAATAGAAGAGGGTAGCAGAGTTATTGTTCACTCTCCCGGGTTTATAAGTTACTTTACCTATGCCAAGATTTGCAGAGCCAGAATTGAACAGATACCAACCCACGATACAGACTTTGTTCTTGATCCGAATAGGCTTGCTGAGATTATGGACAGGAACGTCAGTGTGGTCTTCCTTAACTATCCCAACAATCCAACTGGAGCAGTAATGGAGGAGAGGAACATGAGAGCNATCGCAGAAATCGCTGCTGATTATAACGCAGCAGTTATAAGCGATGAGATATATGACACCATTCATTACGACAGGAAACCGGGCAGCCTTGCCGGATACGAGAATGTTGTTGTGATAAATGGTTTTTCAAAATCGCTTGCAATGACAGGATGGCGAATAGGATTTACAATAGCTGGAGAAGAGGTAATGGACTCCATGTTAAAGGTTCACCAGGTAAACGGTGTGTGTGCACCTGCATTTGCTCAGAAGGCGGTAGCGGAAGTAATGATGGATGGGATATTTGATGAACTCGTCACAAGGATGGTGCAGGAATTCAGACGAAGAAGAAATTTTGTTTATTCAGAACTTAAAAAGTATTACAATGTGGTGAAGCCAGAAGGTGCGTTTTACATCTTTCCTGAAGTTGGAATGCCTGGAATCGAGTATGCTAAGAGACTGATAGAATATGGCATCGCCGTAACTCCTGGAGCTCCATTTGGAGAATGGAACGAAAATCATATCAGAATAAGCTACGCAACAGATATGGAGAATCTTAAAAAAGCTATGGCAAAAATTGAGGAGTTTGAGAATAGTAGACGATCCACATAACAGAACGATGAAATTACAGATCAGAGAACTGGAACCGAAAGACGTGAGAGATGCGGTCAGGATTCTGATACTTTCTTTTGAAAGGGAGCTTTTCGGGATATTTAATGATCTCGAGCTTGCAAGAGAGATTCTTTTCGAATACTTTTCAGTTTACAGAGATGGATGTTTTGTGGCAGAAAGTGAGAGAATACTCGGTTTTGCCTCTGTATCATTTTCTTCACCGCCCACCAGAAGGTTTTTTCGAAATAAACTTGGAATCATCAGGGGAACAAAAATTTCTCTCTTAATTTCTTATCTCTGCCCAAAACCTAAGTCCAGTGGGGCCACCATCAACTTCATCGCCGTCTCTCCACTGANAAGGGAAAAAGGAATCGGTTCTGCTCTTCTGAGAAGAATAATTGACGAAGCTTTAAGAGCTGAAAAAAAAGAAATCAGCTGCTACGTCTCAGTTGATAACGATGCTGGAATCAGTCTGTTAACCAAGCATGGATTCCAGATAGTGCGGATGCTTGATAATAGCTTTGCAGAAAAGAGATTTGGGCAGAGAAAATGGTATCTTATGAAACTTTATCTCAACCAGTGATTTAATTCGGATTGTCTGATCAGTTAACTTTCTCGCAGAGATATATCCTTCTCGTCAGACTACCATGAACACGCTGAAGAAATTTTGCAATCATGAAGAATTTGCCAAGATGGTGTTCGATATCTGTGTTTGTAACCAGTACCATTCCTCCACCACTCTTGAGAACTCTGAAAAANTCCTCTATACTTTTTTCATACAGTTCCTCCAGATCACAAACGGACTTTGTGGATCTAAGGTATGGGTAGTCGGTAACTATCGCATCCACTGACTCATCTCTGAATGGAAGAGACCTTGCATCTCCCCTGATAACTTCACCATCCAGACCATAAAATAGAAGATTCTTCCTGCAACCCTCGACAATTCTATGGTAGATGTCCATTCCAATTGAGCTGATATTCATAATCTCCGCCTCAATTAGAATGGAGCCAGTACCACACATCGGGTCAACCATTCGTTCCCTTTCTCTAACNCCAGATAGATTTACCAAGGTTCTCGCAAGCTTTGGAAGTATGACTGAGGGCATAAAAAACGGTCTTTTGATAGGATCTCGGTGAATGAACTGTTTTTTATCCTGAGAATGTATCAAAATTCCAACGTAACACCTTTTTTCGGTTATGTAAATTCTGTAGATATACCGAGGATTTGAAACACTTATATCAGCTCCCCTTCTCCACAAAACCGCTCCAAGCCTTTTTTCAAGATCAGTAGAGCTGATTTTTGTAGATGTATGGAGATTTTTAACTCTTACACATAGCTTAGCTGAAGGTATCTCAACCTCATAGAAGACGTTCTCGAGTTGCTCATACTCGCAGACTTGAAGAAGTTTGACGACTTCATGAGTCATACCCAGTCTGCTAAATGGACATTTCCCGTAAAAATCAACAGTCAAAAGCCTGGAATCGCTATCAACTTTCCCGATAGCTCCGTACCTGGCTAAAGTTCTCAAAACTTCCCACTTCGCGAGTTCTACGTTCTCTCCTGAAAGAAAGAAGAGATACTTCATTCTTGAATTTTACCTCTTTTTAACTTTCTTTTCTTTTTTCTCTTTTCTCTTCTTCTCCTCTCTCAACTCCACAATCTTTTGAGCGATTTTAATCATAAGAGCTGTTTTAGACCCATTTTTCCTGACAAAGATTCTTCCCCCTTCTTCCCACCAGCATCGTGGATATTTTTTCTCTTCCACCCTGAATTCCAGCTGAAGTTCCTTACAGGCTTCTACCAGTTCTGAGAGCTTAACGTTTGGAACAGAAAATCTTCTTGGTATCTTTCGTCCCTCAGACCTGCTCTTCTTTCTGTCAAGATTCACTGTCCATATAACACATTCCTTCACATAACCACCTGNTTTCATCACTTCTCTCGTTTATCCCATATTTTTTATTTCATATTTCTGAAAGTTATCTCAACCAGAGGATGAGGCACATCTTCAATTATCTCGATATCATCAAGAGAGTTCAACCCCTTCTTTCGTGCAAGTTTCTCCATTCCGAGTTCCGTCTCAGGTGGAACCTCAATTATGTATGCCTCAAGCTCCTTTATACCCAGTCTCTTGGCAGCAACAACCCTATGATGACCATCGACAAGGAAGAACCTACCACCCTTTCCAATTACGACAATCGGTTCAGCCAGCCCCCTTTTTATTTCATGAATTCTCCCTCGTAGTTCGTCTGCATAAACCTTACTCTGCGTTGGCACGAGTTTGGAGATCTCAACAACACCTCTTCTAACATTCGCCCTTACATTATGGACTTTTTCAATCGTATTTTTCAGCTTTTCAACCTTCGATGGATCTGCTCTTTCTATCTGACTCCTTATAACATCAGCATTGGAGATTATGCCCACAAGCCTGTTTCTATCATCCACCACAGGGAGTTTTGAATGTCCCGTCCTGAACATAACTCTGGCAGCGTCTCTCAAATCCATAAACTCTCTTGCAACATACAGTTTTCTTGACATTATCTCCCTTATTTTTGTCTCTGGACCCCTTTCAAGAAGATCTATCGCCGAGACATAGCCTATAACCCTGTTCTCATCATCAACAACCGGAAAACTATCGTGACCGGTAGAATGAATCAGCTCAATCGCATCTTTCACAGTATCATCTGGTTTGAGAGAGTAAACGTTTCTGGTCATGTACTCTGCCACTCTGATTTTCATCAAGTGAGATTGACGTTAGGGGATAGAAAACAGTTTCCCCCTCAAGAATTCTTGTAAATTTTTGTAAATTCAACTACCTCCAACAGCCATTTACCGCTCAAGAAGGAAAGGAAAAACTGATTGGAAAAATAGCAAAATGTTTTCAGAACCTTTTCAGATATTCAATCACATTTCTGAAAATATAGTACCCATCCCCATACCCGTAACCACGATGGTCAAAAAATGCCCGTTCAGGATGGGGCATCAATCCAAATACATTATAGGTTACGTTGCAGAGTCCCGCGATATTGAAATAGCTGCCATTGGGGTTCCATGGATAATCTGCGTAGTTACCATCTGGATCAACATATCTGAAAACAATCTGGTCGTTCTTTTGCAGAATTTCGACGTATTCTTCTTCTTTTCCTGCTGGAAACGTTACTTTGCCTTCAGCATGAGCAACAGGAAACATAACAACGTCCTTCTTTAACTCAGCTGTAAACACACATCTACTGCTCTCTCTTTTCAGTAATGTTGGTCTGCACTCAAATCTGTTGGAATCGTTGATGCTTAGCGCCATTTCAGGTTTGTCTGCAAGTGGTCTGTCCTCATCCAAACCTGGTAATGCCCCAAGCTCAACAAGAATCTGAAAACCGTTACAGATACCAAGAACAGGATAGCCCATTCTTATGAACTCTTCGAGATCCTTCCTCAAAACACTCTTAATCCTTGCAGAAAAAATTGCTCCAGCTCTCACGTAATCGCCAGCCGAGAAACCACCTGGAAAAACCAGAAAATGATAGTCAAATATGCTTCTCTGCTCTTCAATCCGTATCATATCACTGTAAAACTGTTTCAAATGAACNGCTTCAGCGAAAACCCCAAAAGATTGAAGAGCCCTGACTGTCTCATCTTCACAGTTGGTTCCCTCAATTCTGATAACTGCCACCCTGACCTCACTCAGATCCATGGAACAAGTTGAGTAAACAGCCTAAAATGATTGCGGTTTGGATTACCGGCACCGTACCAACCCAATCTTAAATGCAGACATTACAGTTTTACGTAACCTCCACGATCCTTAACATATTCAAGGAACTTGGAGAGAAGAAAATTTCGTCCTGCAATCGCTCTCGAATTTCCAATAGCGATAAATTTCTTTCTGGCTCGCGTAATTGCAACGTTGAAAATCCTCCTTTCAGATGCAAAGTAAGGATTTGACGTGGCGGTTATCGAGTATATCACAACGTCCTTTTCCCTGCCTTGATAGCTGTGTACGGTACTCACCTCCACATTCAGTCCAAAATCTCTCAGCATCGAAAGTATAAGCTCTCGCTGTTTTATATAAGGGGTTATAACTCCTATTTCACTTTCCTCGATACATTCCNCAAGTTCATCACATACCGAACATACATACTCTGCTTCAATTTCATTAACTTTGGACTTGCCCACCTTCCTTTCCTCTCCCTCACAATCCAGAAATATCACTGGCTTGTCAGGATTTCCTATTTCAGGAATATGAGTTTCACATCTCTCCAGTTTCACGTTTTTGCACCTATCGTCTATTTCAAGCTGACCATAAATGTATCTCGCCGAAAATCCAATAATCTCACTGTTGCATCTGTAATGTTTTCTGAGCCATAAACTTTTGCCATACATGGCGTACAGAAAATTGAAAGCACCATACTTTGATGCATTTTTAATGCTCACCTCGTAAACAGGTGGTAACTGATATGGATCACCGACAATAACTGCCTTTTCTGCTTTTTCAAGAGCGAGAAGAGCGGTTGATATGCAGGTATTGCTCGCTTCATCGATGAACACGGTATCAAAATCGAAATTTTTAATCGGACTCATAACACCTTTCAAAATCGTGGATCCCACAACTATCCTGCCTCTTCTTATTTTTTCAGTCTGGAGTCTTGTTATCTCTCTGTAAGCCCTTGAGATTTTTTCTGCATAATCTTCNATTCCGGAAATTGGGATTCTCGAAAGTACTGAAAATTCAATGCTGTGTTTTTTTACACCATCAGTCAACTTGGACGGATGACCGACTCTAACAGCTCGATCAAGCCTTTCCAGAACNTTGTCAACAGCAATATTTGTGTTTGACGTTATCCATACTCTTTCTTCCTCAGCAAGCTTTTTAGCGGCTTCAGCGATAAATNTTGTTTTGCCACTTCCAGGAGGCCCTACAACCAGTAGAATTTCGCCCTCCTCCAGTGAACAAGACGCGAGATAACATTCTTTCTGCCACCTGTCAAGCCAGACTGGAGTTGGCAAATCTCTCTCTTCTCCACTCCAGTACTTGAAATGTAGGATTTCATCAGCCCTTTCTGCAACCTCCTTTCTCAGTAGAATGCTCATTACGTTTTCAGCTTCAACTATCGTATCTCCATCCACCCTTTCCAGCTCTTTTACTGCCAGCAGATAAACACCTTTAGCCTTTCTTGCATCTACAACCCATCCAAAGGGATGNATTTCATGATTGACCCATGCCACAGCACTGCCCGGTTTTATGTAACCTGTGGATGCTATTATGGCTATTTCTCCCCTCCTCGACAGAACTTCTGCAGAAAATAATTCTTTATCGAGCATCTTTTTTGCTATCGTTTTCTCTGCTTTTTCAAGAAATCCAATAAGTTCCTGAAGCTCTTTAAGAATTGCCATCCAACCACCTGTGCCTGCCATCATTCATTTTATTAAACTCCTTAAACTCTCGTAAAACCTCGTAAACGCTAAACAAGATTCGTGAGATATTCTGATGCAATTGCATATGCTTTCCTCATCTCCTCCCCGTTCAGCCTTCTTGATATTTCTGGATAATCCCACGCTCTAAAAGTGGGNTAGTACTGGAACATGAGATTAAATCTAACCTCCCTACCAAGCTTTTCCGAGCACCATCTGACAATCTTTTCCGTGCANCATTCGATGTGATTTGGCAGAACAAGATGCCGAATTAGCAATTCACCATTCTCCTTTGCCCGTAGAAAATTTCTTGTTACAGTTTCCCAGTATTTCGGGGCTTTAGAATACTTCAGAGCACAATCATCGTTGCCATACTTAAAGTCACCCAGCCAGACGTCCACAATATCCTCAACGATTTCTGCAAGTTCAAGACTGTGATACATATTGGAGTTCCACACCACTGGAATGTTCGAGTTCACATACAGCAGGATCTCCATGATGGTATGTGAGTGCTGGTCTGGATTCCCTCCTACAAAGTTAACATTNCTGCTACCCTGTCTGTATCTGACGTCTATAATCGCCGCCATCTCCCGGGGATTCATAACAAAATCATCGTCATGAACTATATCGTAATTCTGACAAAATACACAGGCAAAAGTGCATCTGTTAAAAAAGATTGTGTGAGACGGAATCAGTTCGGGTTCTTCCCCTACATGAAGGAACTCGCTACTATAATAGCTCATAACACCGCATTTACAGAAGCCTTTTTTCTCATATCTATTAACTCCGCATTTACGCTCACAGAAGCAACAATTTTTAAGCATTATCCGGAGAATGTCTCTCTTGAGATTCAGAAACGAGTAATTCGATGGATTCTCCTTCAAAATTGAAATGTCGATTTCATTTAAAATCCTCTTAAATTCTGATTTCAACCTTGAATGTACCTGTAGCATCTCTTCAAGTGTTTCTACATCCTCAGCCTCTTCTGCATCGAGTCTTTTGGCTATTTGAAATTTTGCCACAGCATCCCCGTTGTTTATAGCTTCGTACCTCTCCAGTCCCCTTACCACATATCAACTCAGATAAAGGATTTAAAAAATATTTATTTCAAAACAACAGTTTAATTTACCTAACATACTCAGGGAATTCCGAGTTTTCTGAAAAGATTTCTGGCAGCAACGACAAGAGGATCCCAGACACGGGACACAGGCGGATAATATGGAAAATCTGTAAAAAACAATTCTCTAACATCGCAACCTCTGTAGAGCAAAGCTGATGCAGCGTATATTCTCATTCCTACGCCTCTACCTGCCGCCTGTACACCGAGAATCTTGCCACTTCTATCTGCCACAACTTTCAGGTGTATTAACCCATCGCTGAGATATCGAGCGTTGGATCGAGAAGTTATGAAAGCAGAGATTACCTCAAAACCCTCCCTTATTGCCTCGTGTTCACTCAATCCAGCCTTACCAATTTCAATATGATGAAAGCTTGTAAGCTGACTTTTTAAAGAGCCTGGGTACTCCATTGTCCCCCCTGCCATGTTAACACCAGCTACGTAACCCATCTTGTTTGCTGGAGTTGCAAGGGGTATCCAGTCTGGTTTTCCTGTAATCACATTTATCGCTTCAGCACAATCTCCTGCAGCAAATACATTCTCCTTACTTGTCTCCATTCTGCTGTTGGTCTTTATTGCTCCTTTTTCACCTATTTCTACAAAACCTTCAGCAAGATCCGAATTTGGCTCAACCCCTACAGCAACAATGGCCAGGTCGCAGTCATANTCCTCCTTATTTGTGATTACCTTCTCGATTCTGTCTTTTCCCTCAAAAGCGATAACTCTTTCACTTAACTTCAATTCAACGTACTTCTCCATCTCCGACTTCAATATCGCTGCAATTTCAGCATCGTATTCTGGAAGTGGACGTTCTTTGGCTTCGATTACTGTAACACTCTTTCCGAGCTTGGTTATTGCATCTGCAAGTTCTACACCTATATACCCTGAACCGACAATCACAATGTTTTCTGCCTGGATAGCCATTCTTCTGAGGGTTTCTGCAACTTCTATGTCGCTGACGTATACAACACCCTGGAGATCCTCAGAACCTGCGTCAAGTTTCTGAGCTTTTGCACCTGTTGCAAAGAGAAGTTTATCCCATTCGTACGTTTTCTCCTCTCCNTTTTCAAGACATACAAGATANCCNTCTCCAATCTCAATGGCTGCTGCTCGTACATGAACGTCTATTTTTCTTTTTTTTCTGAAATAATCCACATCGTAAGCAAGCAACTCATCAAAGTGAAGTATATCCCTCCCAACATAGAAGGGTATTGCACAGGGAGCATGACTGACATACCCTGTCTTCTCGAATACTGAGACTTCCCAGTCAGGTTGCAATGCTTTAACACGAGAGGCAGCCGTCATACCGGCTGCTCCTCCACCAATTATGGCAACTTTCACCTGAAAACCTCAGTTATTATTAATTTTTAAATTTTTCCGAGTCAAAANGAACCCAAAATNAAAAGTAAAAACCCATCAGATTATCCTAACTCCCACAAAGTGGAGTGAAGGAGTTACTGTATTCTCAATCTGCCTCACATCACCAGCAGTACCATCAAGTTTTCCAAGGAGTTCAAAGATGTTTCCGTACACCATCGCCCCCTTCACAGCCCTGCCATCAATACTTGCGTTCATACACTCAAGACTGAAATCCCCACTAANAGGATTAGACGTGTGTGCCCCGATAAATGAGTGAATTTTCAGAAGTCCCTTTTCGTCCTCAAAGTTCTCCTTATTCGGCAGATCAACCACCACGTTACTGGGAGCGGGAGCGGGAGGCATGGATATATCCGAGCGAAAACCATTTGATGTAGGTTCCATGTTCATTTTGAAGGAGTGTTTCCAGTCGGTGTAATAGGACTTGACAACCCCTCCGTCCATCAGAGTGGTCTTTCTGCCAACAACACCTTCATCATCAAATGAGCAGCTCATTAAACCTCCTCTGATAGTCGGATCATCAATCAGAGTTAGACTTCCGTATTTATCCCCCAACTTTACTCTGCTCCTTCCCTTTACGACGTTCTCGGCGGAGAATGAAGGATACAGAGTGTAAAAAAAGAGTTGATGGACNGCTATTGGCTCAAGTAGAACATCATACAAGCCGCCCTCAATTTTTTGAGCTCTGGCGGATTCTATTGCAAGAGCTTCAGCCTTTTTCACAGCCCTTTCTACATTAATTTCTGCAGTTCTACTCGCCTCCATCTCATATCCACTTCCTGCTCCAGCATGCACAACTTCCACGATGAAAGTGGATGAAGTGGACTTTTCCACAAACTCAATTCCNGAGGAGTTTGTGATTCTAACCTCAGTGACTTCATGTTCAATGGATGCAATTGCAATGTTTCCAGAATCAACGGAGGACAGAACAGTTTCTACCTCCTCTCTGATATATTCAGGATCGATCTTCTCAACTTTTCTATCATATATCCCCTCAACTGTCTTTTCCTTGAATGATTTGTCTGGAAAGGAGTTCATTTCATCTTCAGAAACCTTTGCAAGTTTTATTGCAGCTCGAATCGTGTCTTCAAGTTTTTTAGGAGAAGTGCACGATGCGAAACCGGTTCTCCCTTTAAGGATCACACGAACTGCAAATCCCCCATTTTCTCCTGAATTTACAGATTTCAGATTTCCACCCTCTATTCCTGCTGAGATAAATTCTGATGCTGTCTGATAAATTTCCCATTCATCTACACTTCTTTCGAGATCGTGAATCAAACCCTCATTTATCTCGTTTACAGTCATCATTCCCCTCCAACAATCGCTTTACACAGAAGGTGTGGCGAGCCGTCTGCAACAGGAACCATCTGTGATGCTTTTCCACAGAAACCCGGATCAAATGACAAATCCATGCNCAGCTTTACATTGGTGAGAATCTCCAGTGTATTTCCTGAGAGAGAGACATCCCTTACCATTTCCAGGATTTCCCCATTCTTGACGATGTAACCATACTGAGCATTGAAGTGGAAGTACCCTGTTGCAGGATTCGTTTCCCCTCCCCTGGATCCAACCAGATACATCCCATTTCTGCACTCTTCCAAGAGCTCTTCAAAGGTAAATCCCGAATCTGGAGGTNTTATATANGTATTGCTCATTCTGACTATGGGGAAATTCACACCNTCNGCCCTCGCATTTCCCGGTCTTCCACCGAGTTTGGCAGCAGTTTCGCGAGTGTGAAGGTAACTTTTTAACACCCCGCTATCAACGATAACAGTCTCCTCAGCTTCTGTACCCTCATCATCAAATGGATAGAAGCCAAATTCCTCTATGAGCGGGTTATCACAGATGGTAACAGAGCTATCAGCCACTTTCTGACCAAGTTTTCCAGAGAGGATCGTTGATCCCTGCAGAACGTGGTCTGCTTCAACAGCGTGCCCAAATGCTTCGTGAACAAAGACGCCAGCAAGGGATGGATCAAGAACAACNTTCATATCACCAGATGGTGGAGGAGGGGCATCTACAAGTTTGGAAATCACTTCTCTTACTTCCTCTGCAATGTCAAAAGCTTCTTCGAGTTTCTCAAAGCCACCCACTTTAAGCAACCTTTTAGAATAGAACTGGAGAGTCTTTCCTTTTCCCACAGCAACTACGGAGACCCCAATTCTCGGAACCTCGTAAAATGTCTCATTGCCGTATGAATCGCGATAGCTAAATCGTCTGATGTTTTCTATGTACGTGATTTTAGTGCTGACTGCGACATCAGAAATGGTCTTCTCAAGATCTCTTAGCATATCAGTTTTTTCATCAATCGGAATGTCCACTGCTCTCTCTTTAACCTTCATCACATATTTACCTGAGGAGGACACAGGCATAACTTCGGAATCTGAAGTAAAAAGCGCATTCTTCTCCGCTCTCAACAGACCCTCTCTGTCATCAACATCACCCTCGAAAACGCCCCAAAAACCATTTTTAAGCACTCTAAATCCCTTTCCCCGCGAGAAACTATAACCGGAATTCTCCATTTTTCCGTTTTCAATGCGCAGAATCAGATTTTCCGATTCAACAACCCTTATGTCATAGAATTTGACACTATCCACAGAAACCACCATAATTTTAAAAAGCTGATTTCAGGGGTGTTTGAGTATACTCTCCGCAGCTATCAGTCCTGTAACCGCTGCACCAACAATACCCCTGCTAACACCCGCTCCATCACCAATTGCATATACAAAAGGAATGCTCGTTCTCATTTCCTCGTCTATTCTGAGTTTAAGGGAATAGAACTTGATTTCAGGGGCATAGAGAAGAGTAGAATCGTCTGCTACTCCTGGTATAACCCTGTCAAGTCTTTCAAGGGCATCGAGGATGTCATCTATCACTCTACCGGGATATGCCAGGCTGATATCACCAGGAATTGCTGTTTTCAGAGTTGGCTTAACGAGTCTGTTATTCTTTATTCTGCTTTCAGTACTTCTTCTTCCAAACCTCAGATCCTTTAATCTCTGGACAATTGGATGGCCACCACCGAGTTTAGTTGTGATCCTCGCAAGATCTCTCCCCCACTCATTTGGCTCTTCAAATGGTTCAGTAAACTCATAATGTCCAAGAAGAGCGAAATTTGAATTTTCTGTCTTCTCTCTGGCTTTACTGTGTCCATTCACGAGGCAGAAATCACCATAGTCTTCCCTTATTACCCATCCTCTCGGACACGTGCAGAAAGTACGCATATAATCGTCGTGTCTCTTCGTCACAACTCTCAGCTTCGGATCGTAAATTGTTGAGGTTATTTCATCCATAATCGAAGCAGGAACTTCAACCCTCACACCTACATCTATGGCCTTGGTATTTTCTGCTACATCGATATTATAGTTTTTAACCCATTTTTCAAGCCATCCGGCGCCACTTCGACCTACTGCAAGAATTAGATACTCATAGCTGTGCTTATCACCTCTGTCAGTTCTAATTGTTCTGGTTTCCGGATCAATATCAGTGACAGTTTGTCGAGTGTAAATATGGACCCCTTTTCTTTTGAGTTCATTCTCAATACTTTTGACAACTTTAGGCAACTCGTCGCTGCCCACATGTCTCTGTCTTAAAGGAACAAATTCAATACCAGCAGCATTTGCCTTTTTCATGAATTCGGCTATCTTTTCCTCATTATCTCCATAAAGCTCATTAGGAGCGCCATGTTTCAAAAAAATACTGTCAACTTCTTCCATTTTCTCCACGAGATACTTTGGATCGAGAAAATCAAAGTCTCCTCCAACTGAGAAGCTTGAGGGATAGGAGGGGTTTACATAATTAAGCTTACCATCTGAGAGTCCACCCGCCCCACCAACACCAGAAGTTATATTGCACGGGGTACATTTTGTGCAGAATGTCTCTGAAAGGTCACTTGGACATTTTCTTCTNGATATATCTCTCCCCATTTCAAAAATAGCCGTCTTTTTTTCCCCTGCAAGCTTATATGCTGCAAACATCCCACCAGGGCCAGCGCCAACGATAATTACGTCAAATTTCATACATTTTTACGCTAACTCATCTGTAGCTATTTAAGTTTTTGTCTTCAGAGGCGCATTTTGAGGGATAAGGTAACTGTTAAGTACANTAAACCATAATAATTTAATGTGGTAAATACNNGTCTGAATCTAATTCCCTGGTCAAAAATCAGTCGATGGAAATGCATACGNTGTGGGAAGTGCTGCTCACTGTTAGATGTCCAGCTCGGATTTGAAGACGAGAAAAGATTGAGAAAATACGGGGACGTATTTANTTATGGCAGAATAGGTGTNTATTTGAAGAAAGTGAACGGTAAATGCATATTTTACGAAGCTGGAAAGTGTCTAATATACCCTGATCGTCCCCTCGGATGCAGGAATTACCCATTTTACATCAGGAGAAATGGAGTTGAAGATGCAAAATTCAGGTTCAAAAACCAAATTTTCTTTGTTTACCTGGATAGCAGTTGTAGAGGAATTGAGAAGGGAAAAGGCATCAAAGGAGAGATCAAAAAAGTGCTATCAGAAATGGTATCAAAAGCAAACTTTACTCCAGAAACTCAACAATTTCCGCTTTCATATTTCCCCTCCCGCCGGTTGGCTCAGCGAGTGTTCTACCGCAGATGACACATTTCACAACTATGGATGGATGATCAAAGATTACCTGAATGTTTTCGCAGTCAGGGCATTTAACTCTAACAAATCTGCTCTTCTTCAT
>MTNC01000037.1 GCA_002010285.1 Archaeoglobus sp. JdFR-41
CTCAAGAATTCAGGTACTGGAGATATTGCGAGCCTCCCGATGCCTGATCCCGGTTACTACAATGTGAGAATCGAAGTGTATGATGGTACAACGCTGAAGGANTACCTTGTNCTCACAAATACCCAGTACACATGCGGTCTTTACATCTTCAAGAGGGAGGTGACGACCCTACCTCAGGTGTCAATNTCCATCAAAGGATCACCCGTCGTTAAGGGAGATGCCATCTACTTCGATGTTTCAGTGAGCAATCTGCCTGCAAATGCAACAACTCTATGGACAATCCTTGGCCCATCTGAAATGAAGATTTCAGGAACCTTTGCAGATCCATCTGGAGGTCTTGTCAAGCTTGAGACAGATAAGTACATCAAATCGCCATATAACATGCATTCGGGTACCTACAAATTTGTGGTAATAGTAAAGGATGAATATGGAAACACTCTGACAATTGTCGGTCAGACCTTTGAGGTAGTGGACATTTCAATAGACCTTCTCAGCCCCACAGAGGGTAAGGTTGGTCAGAAATTGAAGTTGGAGGGCACTACNAACGTTGCTGACACGGAAAGTATCTATGATGCTGATAGACCCAATGAAGTTTATATCGAAGTTACAAGACCTCAGGGTGATCCAATAGGATCTATAATTGTTCCAGTNCGGAATGGCGTCTTCAAGTGGCCGGGAGTTATAACACTCCTTCCATGGTATGAGACAGGAAGCTATAAGGTTTACATAAGAGTGGACGTTTCAGCAAACTCATCAGATGATGCTACGTTCTACTTTACAGTCACAGAACCTGCAATGGAATTCACACTTGCGAAGCAGTCATACATAAGATCTGAGGGGATATACCTTGAAGGTAATGTTGAAGTTTCAGAGTGGAATATTGCAGCAATATTCGTGTACTGCAAGGAAGATCCCGAACTGAATGATCTGTTTGACTATCAGGAGCTCTTGACCAAGTACAGTGGTTATTACATCAAGATGAGGCCACCAGGGGAGAGCAGAGATTACTGGGGTATCATAATTCCGATAAATGTGGGTTACAACTTCAAGTCACAGAAGCTGCATATCAACAAGTCAGCTGAAAAGAAGACGTATACGCTTGTAGGTGTTCTGGGCTACTACGCAGATGGTGTTGGTGATGTCAGCACTTTCACACTAACAGACTACACTATGGTTACTTCAATCAGAGTTGTTAAGGAAACTCTCGTGGCATCGCTCAGCCAGTCCAAGGTTACNAGAGGAGAAGAGATAAAGTTGAGTGGTGAGGCAGTACTCTCCAAAGTATATGTATTCACCGATCGTGAAAACATATTAGTTGGAGTACCAAAGATTCCGCGAGATGACAATCCGTTTACAGCCAGTGAGGTGGATGGAAGCCTGTACCCAATCTCAGTCAAGGATGGAAAATTCGAAACAATCCTGAGAGTTGGAGAGGACAGAACATTCGTTAGACCAGATACTTACCTGATCTATGTAATAGAGCCAGCCGACCAGACAGAAGGACCGGATCAGGTCTTTGATCCTACAGAAGATCCAATGGCAATTCTGAGTCTAACTGTGGTTGAATTTGCATTCGAGAAATGGCCAGATACAATCCAGATGGTTCCAGGAGACTACGTTGACGTATTCGTTAAGGTTAACGGAGATCCAGATCTTGTCGAAGCCTACATGGAAATCGAAGGGCACGGAGTTAAGGTGCCGTACACCAACATGAGAATGAGCAAGTACAATGAATCAGGCAGTGGATGGCTGTTTGCAACGATCTATCCATTCTACGACAAGNCAAATGCAATACTCACATCCGAGTTTGATCCCAAGAACAAGCCAGCGCTTGTACTCGGTTCGTATGTAGTTAAGTTCTATCTGTATGACGAGGGTTCACAGGTGGATGAAGAAACAGCAATCCTTGAAGTTATACCAGAAGATATCACTGTAACCATCAACAACCAGACTGGTCCTGAGGTCACAGTGGTTAAGGGAGAAGATCTGGTGGTGAAAATAGATACGAACAGAAAAGCAAAGGGTTATGATGACATTCATGTGATCTTCGATCTCGGAAGCACGAGACAGAAGTATCTGCACAATCCACTTGATGAGAATGGTGACACNAAGGTTGTAATTTCCACGGCAGGAATTCCTGAGGGCGAGTATTACCTCTACGTGAGAGACAGGATGAAGACCTATACCAGTGCTTGGGACTGGGACAAGCACTATGACTATGATCCAATTAAAGAGTACTATGCAGCGAAGGATGTATGGGGACAGGATGATACTCTGGTTGTCAAGAAGATAAAGATAGTTGAAGCTGCACCACCTGCACCGACACCCACCACACCGGCTGTTACACCTACAACTCCGCCACCGGCTACACCGACACCNACCACACCACCAGTTGAAGTCACCACAACACCAACACCACCACCAGTGACAACAACTCCGAAGGGAGGCATACCGGGCTTTGAGGCAATCTTCGCAATTGCTGGCCTGCTAGCGGTAGCTTACCTACTCAGAAGAAAGTAATATCAAAATTTTTTCTTTTTTATTCTTTTTTAACCGAAATTTTTAAATTCTTGACAGGTGAGGAAGAATGATGAAAAAAGCAGCAATAGTTCTGGGAGTGGTCTTTGTTTTACTGCTTTCTGTTATGCCTGTAGCGATGGCTGTTGAACATCTAACAGCCAATGATTTTAAAGAACCCAAACCTGTTGTAAATCCGTATAAGAGCTATTATAGGGAGAAAGAAAAAATAGAAATTGAATACCTGATAGAACCTTCTGACGAAACAGCTATGAAAAAACTTGATGAGAGATATTATACATTTAAGTCAGAATTGGAGAGTTCCGAAATAAAATGTTCTGTTACTCTGGCTGCGGGTGGCACGTCGATTCACCCNGGTCCTGACGATGTTGTGGAGGCTGGGCTNCTTGAGATCAAGATCGAGGATACAGTTGAAGGAATTTATCAAATGAAGGTAACGGTAACAGGTACCATACCCGAAATAGATGGCAGATATAAAGAAATTAAAGGGCTTTACATCGAGATTACTGATGCAGACGAGAATGCTCTCCCACCAGTGATTTTGAAAGTATACAATTTAGATAAATTCAATTCTGATCTTGAAAAGGTGAAATCTGAAGTAGAAGACTTGAAGTCTTCGGTAGCAAGTCTGGAGCAGGAAGGATATGATGTGACTGATGCTCTTAATAAAATCGACAAAATAGAAGCAAACATATCTGTCGCAGAAGAATATTTGAAAACAGGGGATTACAAGGATTGCGATGAAAAACTGACTGCAATTGAAACTGGAATTCAGAACGTAAAAGATAGTCTGGATAAGATGAAAGTGGAGGTTCTCTACTCAACACTCAGGGAAACACTGGATGAAGTTTCATCAACTCTTGAGGATGTGGATATATATCTCGCCCAAGTTGCAACCAAAGTAAGCTTGGAAACTTATACTACGTTTAAGTCAGAGTATAGAGATTTACAAAAAGAATATGAGGATCTATCGGAGAAAATAAACAACATCAAGCTCAATTACATCGATAAAGGAAAGTACGAGTATGGATATCAGAAGTTGCAGGAATACAGAAATGAGATTAATAACCTAAGTTCAAAGGCAGACCAATTGTTTAGTGATGTTAAATCTGCGTTATTTGGGACCGGGGAACAGCAGGGCTGGAACTTTGGAGAGTTTCTGAAACAGCATGTTGGTCTGATATTGGCCATAATGTTGGGAGTGATTGTCGTTTTGGCCATTGTACTTGTCCTCACCAAAAGGAGAGGCGGAAAATGGGACGAGCTAAGGTAGCCANGTTAGTTTTTCCAGTNTTTTTATTTATCCTAACTCTTCTTTTGTTAAGTGTTTTNCCCGCTTCGTCTTTTAAGTTAAAAATCAGCTACCATGGTGAACTGGAAGAATATTATACTGAGGGGGAGTATATCCTTTTCATTACCACCATTGAACCAAAATCAAAAGTTGAAGGAAGAAAGCTTGATGGAATCGAGTATGATATTGTCAGCGGTCTTCAGGATTGTGGAATAATTATCGAAATAAATCTCACTTCAGGAAAATCAATTTTCCACCCAACCCCCGACGACTACTATGAAAGGGACAACGTAACTGAACTGCGATTCTATTTACCAGATGGCGGTACAGTGGGTGTTGATAAAATTACTGTCAAAGTTTATGGATATGTTCCAGAGATCGTACAGAGATTAAAAAATGTCACAGTGATCTTAGTTACAGCTGGAGAAGAGAAGATTGTGGAAAAAAATGTAACTGTAGTTAACAAAGCGAAGTTCTATAAGGACATAAAAAGGCTCAGGGATGAGTTATGTGATGAAGNTGATTCAATAAAGCTTGATGAAGCTCTGTCTCTTTATCGGGATGAAAAATTCAAAGAGGCAGATGAAAAAATTCATGANGTAGAGTTATCTGTCGCAGAATGTAAAGTACAGGAGAGGAAAAAAGAGCTTGAAGATGAAATCAACCAGATCGGTAAGAGNCTTTCTGATCTGAAAAAAGATCTTACGATACTCGAAGTTAAAATGGAGGTCAACAGAGATAAAATTGAGAATTACACTGATCTTTATGTGCAACTTATGAATTTANCTTCAACTCAAAAAGACATAGAGAAACTCCTGGATCAGGCAGCTGAAAAAATCTATGANGATAAACTTGATGAAGCAAAGGAAAAAATAACTCTGGCAGAAGAAGCTACCTTGGAGCTCGAAAAAAATGTAACCAAGTTTTCAGTAAAACTCGAAAGGTATATCTCCTCCAAGCAGTTTGATTGGACNTGGATTGCCGTGGTGGTGTCAGTAGTTGTGGTGGGCATCATAATCTTTCTCTATGTGAGGGGAACGAGAGAGAAATGGTAGAAGTGGTAGTGTGTTGGTTAGAGGTATCTGGCTGAAGATCTGTTTCCCACTATTACCGTGTCAATTAGAGTATGCGAGAAGATTCCATTCTCCACAACTCCGGGGATTGAGTTCAGTTTAATTTCCAACTCTTCGGGTCTCTCAATTATTCCGAAGTCGCAATCAAGTAAGAAGTTCCCGTTATCNGTTATAACTGGGCCCAGTTTTCCACTTCCCTCTCTTATTCTGATTTTCAAAGCTCTAACGGTTTCTCGAGTCTGAAGATGTCTTATTACATAACCGCATGCGAAGGGAAGAACTTCAATAGGCACAGGTAACGACAGTACTTTTGAAATTTTTGACTCATCAACTATTATCACAACTTTTCTACTAGCTGAAGCAATTATTTTCTCTCTTGTAAGAGCTCCACCACCACCCTTTATGCAGTTTAGTCTGGAATCCACTTGATCGGCACCATCGATACAGAGATCAAGCTCAGCATTCTCGAAAAAATCCGTTATTTTGATCCCGGCTTCGGTAGCGAGGAAATGAGAGCGATATGAAGACGGCACACCATACACGGTTATGCCCTCACTTTTTATACGCTCACCCAGAAGTCTCAAAAAAATCTCCACCGTGGAGCCACTCCCAATGCCCAGAAGCATACCATCTTTAATAAGTTTTAAAGCGAGCTTTGCTGCATTGTATTTCCCGCTCTCTTTCTGGTCAGATTTCGGNTTAGACGACATCTAACCATCTCCTGATAGCTTCAAAATCAACATTTGCNGTTAAATCAAGGGTCATGGGTGTAACTGATACGTAACCCCTTTTCAAAGCCCACAAATCGGTACCCTCCTCAGCCTCCCTTATTTCGTCGCCGTATATCCAGTAATATTCTCTTCCTCTCGGGTCTACTCGTCGCTCTATTCTTACAGAGTACATTTTCCTTGCCAGCTTCGTTATTCTCAAACCTCCATTCGGTTTGAGAGGAACATTGACATTGAGCAGATCAACTCCTTCAGGGAGACCGACTTTCAGTATTTTTCTTGAGATCAGTCTCAGTATTTTCTGAGCGTAACTGAAGTCGAATTCGGCGGTAAGGTCAAATTTGTTTATGTCGGGCATTTCAAGTGAAATCGCGAATGCCTTACTCCCCTGTGTTGCAGCTTCCAGAGCTGCACATACAGTCCCGGATGTTGTGGCAGCTTCACTTGAAAGATTCTCACCAAGATTAATTCCACAAACTGTGAGGTCCGGGATATCTCCAATTATCTCGTGTATTCCGAGGACAATTGCATCTGTTGGAGTTCCATCTACTGCAAAAACTTTCATGCCGTTAACAGAAATTTCTGAAATTCTGATTGGCTCCATGATTGATATACTCCTTCCTACACCGCTTCTCTGAACTGCAGGGGCAACAACATAAACCTCTCCCAGATCTTTTAGAGACTCATAGCTCGCTCTCAGGCCTGCGGAGTATACACCATCATCATTTGTAATCAGAATAACTGTCATAGGCTGATCAGTTCTTTTTGTCTTTATCGGCTTCCAGTCCCTTTTCGACGAGATCTATGTATAGGGCTATCTCATTAATAACTCCTGGATCAAGAGAATGGGTTATTNACAGTCCTTTGCTGTTCGCTATCTCCTTAACTTTTTCAAAATGTTCNCCGAGCTGGGTAACAACGTACGATTTAAGCAAGCTGAGGTTTCTTTTTGCGTCTTCATAACTTGCAGTACCGGTCTTGTAAAGCTTTAAGATTTCGGTACAATCGCTTTTGAACATTTCGAGAATCGATTCTGGTTCTGTTAGGGTATAAGCTTCACTAATGTCTGTTTCGTCTCTGATGAGAGCTCCAATCCTATCCAGATACGAGTTTATATATAGCATTCCAAAAATGCTGTTCCTGGCAGTTATAAATCCTTTTTCTTTTAAACTGGTGTGAAATTGTGAGAGCGAATTGGCGATACTCATTTAAAATATGGGGTAACGTAATCCCTTAGATGAAGGAAATTGAGAAGAAGTGTCTGGCTTCTCTACTGGCTATAGCTGAAAGAATGTATCAGCAGATGAAATCCGGTAATGTTCCTGAACTTGAGATAGCAACAAGGACGAAGCAGAATATTGAGTTTAATGAAGAGAGTGAGGTATGGGTGTATGGTGATAGAAAATCATTGCGTTCTGCAAAGTCTGTAAAAGGTGCTTATCAGCTTTTGAGGATGGCATATGTTATAGGTTTCCTCAAGGAGCAACTTGGTCTCAACAAATCATCGACCCTGAGGGAGCTTTATTACATATCGGAGGGGTGGGGATTAGCCAAGTTCGAAGAACAGTCAGAGAGTGACAGGCTCATAGAGGATCTGGAAATTCTCACAGAATTTCAGAGAGAACATTTTCACATTCGCCCAGAAGAAGACGGTGCAACTGTTGTTGGCCCGATAACAATCCGTGAGGAAACGAGAAGGGGTGTTAGAGTTATTCACTGCCAGGATGACGTCGGAGAAGGAGGATATCAGATTCCAGTAAATGTGGATAACCTTGAATTTGTGGATCACGATGCAAAGTTTGTGATAGCCATCGAAACGGGAGGTATGAGGGATAGATTAATTGAAAATGGATTTGACGAGAAATTTAATGCAATAATAGTCCACCTCAAGGGTCAGCCAGCCCGTAGTACGCGCAGACTTTTAAAACGTCTCAATACGGAGCTGGATCTACCAGTCGTCGTTTTTACGGACGGCGATCCATGGAGTTACAGAATCTTCGCAAGCGTAGCTTATGGAAGTATAAAATCTGCTCACCTTTCCGAGTACTTGGCTACACCTGCGGCCAAATTCGTTGGAATCCGTCCATCTGATATCCTTAAATACGACTTACCGTCTGATAAACTGACTGAAGAGGACATTAAAGCTCTGAATTCGATATTAACTGATCCGAGGTTCTCGTCAGAATTTTGGAAAAAGGAAGTTACACTTCAGCTTGAAATTAGGAAGAAGTCAGAACAGCAAGCTCTTGCAAAATACGGTTTGGATTACGTAACCGATGTATATCTCCCCGAGAGACTTTCTGAACTTGGGGTGATCTGAAAGTTAGAGAAAAAATAACAGAGGTTGTCACTCAGAATACTGAACAATGAGTTCCATAAAATCCTCAGCAATTTCGACGTTGGCAAAAATTTCAAGAGCTTCATTGAGCAGGGGGGAAGAGTCCTTGGAGTATCTGGTGCTGATATGTGTCAGAACGAGCTTTTTTACTCCAGCCCTCTTTGCAATTTCCGCAGCCTCTCTTGCTGTAGAATGACCACTCTCAATTGCCCACTGCTTGAGCTCTTCGGTGAAGGAGGCATCGTGTATTAGCACATCAGCACTATCAGAGATCTGGACGGTTCTTTCAGTTGGCCTGGTATCTCCTGTGTAAACGACCTTTCTGCCCCTTCTTTTCTCGCCAATAACCATCTCAGGTGTTATAATTCTGCCCTTCCACTGAATACTCTCTCCTCTGGCTAACTTAGCGTACAGAGGTCCTGGAGGAATTCCAAGTTCTTTTTCAGCTTTTATTCTGTTGAATTTTCCCCTTCTCTCGTTCTCTATAAGAGCGTATCCTACACTTTTGACTATATGTTCTGTTTTGAATGCCACAATTCTGAACTCATTGAATTTTATTTCCTGACCATCGGTTACCTCTCTCACCTCAACCGGATAGCTTAGTCCATCATAGCCGAAAACATCGAATATGTGTTTTAATACTTCAGCATTTGGTGCGTAGACAGTTAGTTGTTTCTCTCTCTCATTCAGGGACATGGTTTCGAGTAATCCAAAGATACCAGCAAAATGATCTGTATGGAGATGAGTTATAAAAATATGATCGAGATTTCTGAAACCAGTTCTTGCTCTCATCATCTGCCTCTGTGTACCTTCACCGCAATCGAAAAGTAGTCTGTATCCTCCAAATTGAATAAGAATTGCTGAAGGATTCCTTTCAATACTTGGAATTGTGCCAGAAGTCCCAAGAAAAGTGATTTTTAATAACATTAAGATTCGAGGACAATTTCGATATTTACATCTTTCGGAACCTGAATTCTCATAATTTGACGCAGAGCTCTTTCATCAGCCGATATGTCAATCAATCTTTTGTGAATTCTCATCTCCCAGTGATCCCAAGTTTCACTCCCTTCTCCATCTGGAGCCTTTCTCACCGGTACAACGAGTCTTTTCGTTGGTAGTGGCACCGGGCCGCTAATCTCAACTCCGGTTTTATTTGCAATCTCCTTAATCTGCATGCAGATTTTATCGAGATCAGCAGGATTTAAACCCGATAATCTTATCCTGGCTTTGGAACCTTTAACCGGCATACAATCACCATAAAAAAATGGAAATTACTTTCTTGGGGTGAGGTCGAGAACCATTCCAGCCCCGACGGTCATGCCCATATCTCTGATAGCAAATCTGCCAAGTGGTGGAATATCCTTGACCTTCTCTATAACCATTGGTCTTGTTGGTTCCAGTTTAACAATTGCTGCATCACCAGTCTTGAGGAATTGTGGGTTCTCCTCTTTTGCCTGACCGGTTCGCGGATCAATCTTTTTCTGCAGTTCTACAAATCTGCATGCAATCTGAGCTGTGTGAGCATGGACGACCGGTGTGTAGCCGACNGTTATTGCAGTGGGATGCTGCAAAACAACAAGTTGGGCAGTAAAATCTTTTACGACAGTTGGTGGATTGTCTGGATGACCGCACACATCTCCTCTCCTTAGGTCTTTCTTGCTTACCCCTCTCACGTTGAAGCCGATGTTGTCTCCTGGAACTGCTTCGGGAATTGGTTCATGGTGCATTTCAATGCTCTTAACTTCTCCACTTACGCCAGCCGGCTCAAATACGACTTTATCACCGACTTTAAGCACACCACTTTCAACTCTTCCAACGGGTACAGTGCCAACGCCACTTATTGTATATACATCCTGAATTGGTATTCTGAGCGGTTTGTCAATGAGCTTTTCTGGTGGTTTGAGCAGGTTAAAAGCTTCCATTATAGTTGGGCCATCATACCATGGAGTTTTGTCACTCTTCTTTGCCACATTGTCACCATAATATGCTGAAACAGGGATAAACGGTATCTCATCAACTTTGTAGCCTACCATTCTCAGGAGTTTTGAAAGTTCCTCTTTTGCCGTTTCATANTCTTTCTGATCATAATTAGCCCTGTCCATCTTGTTTATTGCTACAATAAGCTGGTTAATACCAAGTGTTCTTGCCAGAAATACGTGTTCTTTTGTTTGTGGCTGAACTTTTTCAACAACATCCATAACGAGTACGGCTGCATCAGCCTGAGAGGCTCCAGTGATCATGTTCTTGATGAAGTCTCTATGTCCCGGACAGTCAACGATTGTTATGAAGTATTTGTCTGTCTCAAACTTTCTGTGCGCAACATCAATTGTTAGACCTCTTTCTCTCTCCTCTTTTAGTTTGTCCATGACCCATGCGAACTCAAATGTTGCTTTACCTTTCTCCTGTGCTTCTTTTCTGAACTTCTCAATGATGTGGTCCGGAATTTCACCTGCTTCATAAAGCAATCTACCTATCAAAGTACTCTTTCCGTGGTCCACATGCCCTATGAAGGCAACGTTAATGTGCTCCTTCTCCTTTGCCATTTTTATCATCCTCCTTTCAGGTTTTTCCATGCATCTTTCTGAAGGATATATAAAACTTTCACTGGCATCTTTGCTTAGAGATCTGACCATTTCAAACCTGTATTGATATCAGTTAAAGATTGTGGATTCCCGCAAGAATCAGGAGGGATACCGCCCTCGTTAGCTCAGCTGTGGCACCTATACAGTCTCCGGTAAGACCTCCAAAATTTCGAACGGATAGCGGTAATATCACAAGAATTGTGCTAAGGGAGAGCAGGGAATATAAATTTCTCACGTCGAGAAGGGTCATCACTGCAAAAATCAGGAAAAAGAGAGTAGTTCCATAAAAAATCTGAAACTTTCTGAAAGATTTGATGAAAAGGTTACCTATTCCATCTCCAGCTGATTTACCTGTGGAAATGGCGAGAAGCATGGAGAATTTTGAGTTGAGCTCAGCCACAAGGATTGAATAAAATGGGACAAGTCTTAGACTTTCTGTCTGAAGAAGAATTATGAACATTGCACTTGATAATCCGGCAATTCCAATATTAACGTCTTTCATGGCTCTTATTTTGTTTTCTCTGGTACCTTTTGCCATAATACCATCACTGAAATCTGCAAGACCGTCAAGATGTATCAGTCCAGTCATGCAGTACAGTGCAATTACAGCCAGAATGTTTTTGAGAGGCAATTCCAGATAGAGGAACACCATGGAAGGAAAAGAGGTAAGCAAGGCAAGTAATGGTAACATCCATATTTGCTCAACAACTCTCTCAATTTCTCCGTGAACAGGTATCTGTGTGAAAAAGGATATAAGGTCTTTCACAATAAGGGTAGAAGCAAAATATTAATTTAACTTTAACTGAAAGAAAATAAAGTGGATAACTCGATGGCTTTGATTCTGATTTTGGCTCTGGTGCTGGACTTTTTATTNGGGGAACCCAGTCTCAGGTTTCATCCGACTGTTTGGTTTGGAAAGGCAATAGGGATCCTGGATAAAAAATATAGAAGAAGAGGAAGTCATTTTGACCTGTTGATGGGACTTTTTTGCACTTCNCTGGTTATACTGTTTGCCGTTCTTCTTTCTATGATTCCTTATCTTCTACCATCACCTGCAAATCTGCTTCTGGGAGTGTATCTCCTAAAAACAACCTTCTCGATTAGATCGATGTATGATCATGTGGTTGCCACACTCGGTGAAGATCGCAAACATGCTGTTCAGAAGCTTGTAAGCAGAGATGTCTCTGAACTGAGTGATCCATATCTCAATTCTGCCACAATTGAAAGTGTAGCAGAAAATACAGTTGACGGGTTTATCGCGCCCATCTTTTATTTTGTTTTGTTTGGTCTGACAGGTGCGATGGTTTACAGGGCTGTGAATACACTCGACGCAATGGTTGGTTACAGGGATCAAAGGTACGAGTATTTTGGAAAATTCGCTGCGAGACTTGACGACGTACTCACATTCATACCATCTCGAATTTCAGTACTCCTTTATTTTCCCTTTAAGCCAAAGAAGGTCTGGAAGTATTACAGAATGGCAAAATTCAAGATAAATGGAGACAAACCTGTAGCCTGTATGAGTGCTGTACTGGGAGTCTGGCTTGAGAAAAAAGGTGTTTACAGGTTTGAAGGCCGAAAACCGGAAATTGAGGACGTAAAACGTGCTTTAAAAGTTTTTCTTGCTGTAGTAATTGAATGGGCAGTTGTCTGCACGATAATTTTAGGTCTTGCTATAACCTCTGAACTCGATATATTCCGAAAACTCTTATATAGCATGAGAGTTTAGTGTATCTGAAATGCAGCCAGCAATACTTGAATCAGTAACTAAAATCCTCTCAAAGGCTGGGTACAGCGTCACAGATCTGATTGAAACGAGACCACGCTGCTTTGATGTCGTGGCAAAAAAGGATGAGACGGTTCTACTCTTAAAAGTACTTTACAATATTGACTCTCTAAAACCAGAAATGGCTGAGGACCTGAAAAAACTTGCAAAAGTTCTTGGAGCAAGTCCAATTATAGTCGGTGAGAGATTTAAATTCGATTTTCTCGATAGGGGTGTGGTTTACAGCAGATATGGCATTCCAGTCGTCAATCTCGCCACTTTTTACGATTTCATCATTGANGGGATTCCACCTTTTGTATATTCAGCACCGGGAGGATATTACGTGAGACTTGATAGCGAAAAAATCAAGGAGGTTAGGGAAAGACTCGGATTCAGCCTTGGAGATATGGCAAAGATGTTGGGCGTTTCTCGAAGAACTGTGAAGAAGTATGAGGAGGGAATAGACACGTCCCTTTCTAATGCTACAAAAATTGAAGAAATACTCGGTACACACGTTATTAAAGCTATCGATCTTATGCAATTTGCGGATCTTGACATTCAGGAAGACGAAGACGACATTACAGGGATGGAAGGAGAGGAAGGAGAGATAGTTGAACAACTAAAGATAATAGGGATTTCAGTTTACCCAATAAAACACGCTCCATTTGATGCAGTTTCAAAAGCGGAGGATAGAAAAATCCTAACAGGTGTCAAACAAGTTAGGGGAATTGAAAAGAGAGCAAGAATACTTGGGCGGATATCGGAGACTCTATCAACAAGGGCGGCATACATAGTTGATAGAGAACTGAAAAAAGATGTGGGGTCNGTTGTATTTCTGCTCAAAGAAGAACTTCACTGTGTAAGTTCTGCAAAGGACTTCATCNTGCTGCTAAATGAGAAAAGTGGAGAGTGCTGAAAAGAGGGAGGTGATATTGTGTCTTTTCTTCACTATCTTTATCCCCTGAGAACATACCTTGTGGTGTCAGGGGTAGAGAAGCCAAATGTTATGACGGCTGANTGGGTGATTCCCGTATCATTTGAACCACAGTTGCTTGCTGTCTCGGTTGGGCACACAAGATACACCAATGCGCTTATAAAGGAGTGCGGGGAATTTGTTGTATCCGTACCTACTGTAGAACTTCTTAAGGATGTATGGGCTGCCGGTACGGTTAGTGGCTCAAAGGTGAACAAGCTTGAGAAACTCAGTTTAACTTTTGTTGATTCAAGGAAGGTGCGTGTACCGTCTATTAAAGAGTGTCAGGCAAACCTTGAGTGCAGAGTTTTCAAGGAAGTGGAAGCGGGGGATCATACACTTTTTATTGGTGAAATACTGCATGTGACAGCGGGAGATGCGTTCAAGGACGGAAGACCCGATATAGAGAACTACAGATTTATACTACATTCAGGTTTTGGTAAGAATTTCACCACAAATTCTTCCGATAGGTTCTCGCCTTAGCGTTTT
>MTNC01000051.1 GCA_002010285.1 Archaeoglobus sp. JdFR-41
ATTATTTGCTTTTTTAAAACTTTCTTCCACTCTTCTACTTCGATTTCCCGGATCTTCGATCTTAGGACGAGTCTGAGAATCTCATAAATGCAAGAACTTTCAAACTCAGCATTTTTGTCATCTTTGTAGCAGTAAATCTCAATTCCAGAATTTTTGCAGAACTCAATCAGTGGTGAAAGAGCCACAAAGTCCTGTTCGTAAACAGGATCATACGGCAGCTGGTTTTTTCTGATGAATAACTCAAATTTCTGCGGAAGATTTAGGAATAAAGTGTCAAAATTACCATCTTTGATGAATTTCAAGCTTTTTTTGACACTCCAGCTCGTGTTCAGGAGTATGAAATTCGTAAACTTCATCCTTTCTCGCCCCATAATTTTTCATTCTACTACACTACGAGTTCCTTATTCGCAATCTTTTTAAATTCGCAATTCAAAAATTGAATGAGCAGATTTATAAGTTTTTAGCTCCCTCTTAAACCTCCGACAAATTAGATGGGATCCAAATTATTAACGATGCTTTTCTCGAATCTGGGATTGATTCCCAAATAAACCAAGGACTGTAACGTAAGATTATTAAAACTATTAATTTGACACATGACATGTCAAAGCTGCTGGGTATTGAGGGGGAAAATATACGGGACATAGATATATCAAGGGTGCAAAAAATCTGGATTAAGTACTATGACGATGGCGTACCGCACACGATTGATTATCCGCTCATACCTGTCCACCAGCTACTTGACAACGCCGCAGCAAGAGTTCCTGATAATCCCGCAGCGATATTTTTCGGAAATACAATAACTTACAAGCAGGTTGCGGATGCATCGGATAAAGTTGCAGCATTTTTGTATGACATAGGCGTCGAAAAGGGAGAGAGAATAGTTGTTTCACTACCTACTACACCTCACTATGCAATGATAACAGCAGGAATATCAAAAGTTGGTGGAGTTGTTGTTCAGTGTAACCCCCTCTACACCACTCGAGAGCTGAGATATCTCTTTGAGAATAGTGAAGCTACCAGAATGTTCTGTCTCGATTTGATATATCCCAATGTTAGACCGCTTATCGAAGATGGAATTGTTGATAAAGTTGTGATTTGCAGCATCCAAGACTTCATGGAGGGTGTAACACCTCAGATTCCCGAAGAAAGAAAGGAAGTTATCCCATGGAGTGAAGTGCTCAGATACGAAAGAACCGACAAAAGAGCAGAAATCAACCCAAAAGAAGACGTTGCAATGTTCCAGTACACTGGCGGTACCACAGGTGTGCCCAAAGGTGTTATGCTAACCCACTACAATCTCGTGGTCAACGCCTATCAGAGCGCATACTGGGATCCAAAAGCATCTCCAAACGATGTTGGTATTGGTGTACTGCCAGTATTCCACGTTTACGGTATGACGATGGGGAATGCTGCAGCAATCATTGGAATGAAGACAGTTCCAATACCTGACCCACGAAACTGGGATCTTCTACTCGCCACAATACACAATTACAGGGTTACCACATTCATGGGCGTGCCAACCATGTTTGCAGCTCTGCTAAATCATCCAGATCTTAACAAATACGATCTCAGCTCGCTAAGAGTGTGCAACAGTGGAGCTGCTCCTCTCCCAGTTGAAATAAAAAAGAGATGGGAAGAAGTTGTTGGAGTTAAGCTCAATGAAGGTTACGGACTCAGCGAAGCTTCTCCGGTCACCCACGTGAACCCGATCTATGGTTACTCCAAAGCAGGAAGCATTGGGGTTCCGGTTGCAGATACCATCGCTGTTGTTGTGGATGATGACGGCTACATTCTTGAGCAGGGAGAAGTTGGAGAACTTGCAATCTTTGGACCTCAGGTTATGAAGGGGTACTGGAAGATGAAGGAGGAAACTGAGAAGGTTCTGATTAATGGCTGGCTGCTCACAGGTGACATGGCTGTGATGGACGAAGAGGGTTTCTTCTACATAGTGGACAGGAAAAAGGATATGATAGTTGCCGGTGGATACAATATTTACCCGAGAGAAGTGGAAGAAGTCCTCTACGAACACCCAGCGGTTGCTGAAGCAGCAGTCGTTGGTGTTCCGGATCCATACAGAGGGGAGACCGTGAAAGCTTTCATAGCACTCAAACCTGAATACAAGGGAAAGGTCACAGAGGANGATCTGGACAAGCACTGTAGAGAAAGACTGGCAGCATACAAGGTTCCTCGCATTTACGAGTTCAGAGACGAGCTACCGAAATCTCTTGTTGGTAAAGTTTTGAGGAGGGTGCTGAGAGAGGAGGAACTCAAAAAAGCAGGTAAGAAATAACTTTTTCCTCACCAACTTTTTTTCCATGATGAGGGATAGGTTCCTCTCTCCATAAGGACTCTCTCAATATCAACGGCAATTCCTTTGTTCGCACTGTAAATCTCCTCTGCATCCATAAGCGCTTTGCCGATGGCTACGAGCTCATTTTTGAGTGTAAAGATAGCAGTAATCGAATCCTTCTTTACACTCCTCTCCACAAACGCAACACCTCTCACAGAAAGATTGGCGCCATGGCATATCGCATCCACAGCTGTATCCTTCACCACAACCTTCGGTAAATCTGCAACAGCAGTTTCCATGGGTTTTATTATCTGTCTTATGTATTCTTCCTCTCCATCCTCCTTCCAGAAAATGTATGCATCAAGAAGGTCGTGGAGAGTATAGCTGTCCTTTTCACCAAATTTCCCTGTTCTTGTTCTTCTTAGTTCCTGCATGTGGGCTCCTACCCCAAGCACCTCACCTATGTCTCTGCAAAGTTTTCTGATGTATGTCCCCGACTCTGTTCGAACTCTGAAAAGAACATCTCTTCCATCCATCTCGAGTATTTCGAGTTCGTATATTTCACGAATTCTCAGCTTTTTTCTGACAGCAGATTTTAGAGGAGGCCTCTGGTAGATTCTCCCCACAAACATGGATGCAACTCTTTCGAGTTCTTCTTTTCTCACATTTCCATGAAGCCTCATCAGACAGACATATTCCTTTTCAGACTCCTGCAGAAATTTTACGAGTTTTGTTGCGTCCTCAATGAACACCGGCAAAACACCGGTAACACGTGGATCAAGTGTCCCTGCATGCCCGGTCTTCTTCACCTCCAGAATCTTTCTGACCCAGACAACAACCTCGTGACTCGTTGGACCCATAGGTTTGTCAATACACACAACTCCCTTTCGTATGTACTCCTGAATTGGTCGTCTCGACGGGTAGCAGCCATGTTCCTCATCAGTTGATGCCTCATCCTTTATCAGGTAGTTATCCAGCTCAGCTTTCACACAGTAAAGTTACTGATTTCAGATATTTAAGAGTGCGTATGCTGATGTCCGACGCTAAGAACTGTAATTTCAAAATTAAATAAAGGAAAAAGAAATTTATTTACCCTTGAACTCAGGTTTTCTTCTCTCGAAAAACGCTCTCACACCTTCCATTACATCCTGGGTTGATGTTGCGATTCCAAAGTATGCTGCTTCGATTGCCTGTCCTATTTCTGACGGAAGTTCGTATCCAAAGTTTATCGCATATTTNGCAGANCTCAAACTGACTGGTGGGCCTTCTGCAAGCTGCTTTGCGAGATTNAACACTTCCTCCTCAAACTTTTCTGGATCAACTGCTTTGTTTACCAGTCCGATTTTCTCNGCTTCGTCAGCATCAATTCTCTTGGCAAGCATTATCATTTCCTTTGCCTTTGCAATACCAACGATTTTTGGCAATCGCTGAGTTCCACCCCACCCTGGAATTAACGCAAGACTCAATTCTGTTAAGCCAATTTTAGTACCTCTTTTCATTATTCTAAAATCGCACGCAAGTGCGAGTTCGCAGCCACCACCAAACGCATAACCATTTATTGCTGCGATCACAGGTTTTGGAAATCTTTCGATTTGTGTGAAAACCCACTGACCTTTAGCAGCGATCATCATGGAGTTTGCTGGGGTTAGTGAAGCAGGATCTTGCAGTGCAGTTTGCAGATCAAATCCTGCTGAGAAGGCTTTCTCACCTGCCCCAGTAACCACAACAACTCTCACGTCTTCATCCTTCTCAAGCTGCTTAAATGCCTCGAACAGTTCATCAAGAGTCTCAAGTGAGAGAGCATTAAGTCTCTGAGGGCGATTAATGATAATCTTTGCAATCATGTTCTCTGCATCTTTCTCAACTATGAGATTCTTGAACGTGATCTCTCCAGTATATTTGTAGAAGCCTTCTCCAGTTTTTTCTCCAAGTTTACCTTCAGCAACCATCTTTTTGAGGAGCTCAGATGGCTTAAGAATTTCAAATCCCTTTTCTTCATACAGTTCTTCAACCTTGGCCAGAATCACATCGAGACCTATCTCATCTCCAAGCTCACAAGGTCCCTTTGGCATGTTGGTGCCAAGCTTCATGGCTGTATCGATATCCTTCGCTTCTGCAACACCCATCTCGATTAAACTTGCCGCTATGTTTACCATAGGAGCTATAAGACGGAGAGCATCGTATTTACCAGCGAGCTCCTGGGGCATCTTGGGTCTGCCGGCGCTCCAGTCATAGAACCCTTTCCCCGTCTTCATTCCAAGTTCTTTTGCTTCAAATTTTTCTGTAAGTAGCTTGGTGGTAGGAATTATATCCCACTGCTGGCCTGCATGGTAGAGAATATCCAGTCCGACGAAGTCTGAAAGTTCTATCGGCCCCATCGGGAATGCATATTTATAAACGAGCGTTGCATCTATTTCCTCCTGCTTTGCCACTCCCTTTTCGACATCATCAATTGCAAGAACGAGATATGGAACAAGCACCCTGTTCACTATGAAGCCTGTCACATCTTTTCTCACAACTACTGGTGTNTTTCCTATACTCTTTACAAACTCCACCCCAAACTCAATCGTTTCGTCACTCGTCTTCTCCCCTTTAATAACCTCCACAAGCTGCATCACAACTGGTGGGTTAAAGAAGTGCAGACCCAAGAACTTATCTGGCCTATCAGTTGAATTGCCAAGTTCCGTAATGCTCAAACCTGATGTGTTTGTGGCAAATATGCACTCTGGTTTCGCATACTGCTGCACCTCGCTGAAAACCTGTTTTTTAAGATCCATAATTTCCGGTACGGCCTCTATTACCAGGTCCGCATCCCTCACAGCTTCCTCCATTTCCAGAGTGAAGTGAACTCTCTCCAGAATTTCTCTGGCTTTGTCTTCAGTTATCTTACCTTTAGCGACAGCCTTCTGCAGATTTTTCTCAATTCCAGCCCTGCCTCTGTCCAGAAACTCCTGCTTAATATCCCTAACCCACACCTCATAACCAGCAGTTGCACACACCTGAGCAATTCCATGACCCATGGCTCCCGCTCCGAGTATGCAGACCTTCCTAACCATTTCCTTAATATTCACGCCAAACACCTCCTTTACTTCAAATTCATAAAAAATTAGATAGGAACTATTTCGTACATCAAATACCCTTCTTTATCACGCCTACTAACCTCAATTCTGACTCTCTGCCCCGGTCTTACCTGCTTCGGATCGCCCNTCAGCCAGGCAAGAATTCTCGGGCCATCGTCAAGCTTCGCTATTGCGACTGTGTATGGATCGTACTGGTTGAACGAAGGTGGTTTGACAAAAATAACCGTTAGTGTTTCCAGAGTGCCCTCTTTTTTCAGTTCTACCCACTCCATTTCTGATTTGAGACATTCTGGACAATCCTTCTGAGGAGGAAAGAACAGTCTGCCACACTCCCTGCATTTTGTGGCCATAAGTTTTCCCTCTTTCAGCCCCTCAAAAAAGGGTTTGATGTTTTCAATTGAGATAATGTAGCGAAGTTTCAGTTCCCTCATATCAACCCACTGAAGAGCATTGGCCTTTTCATCCAGAATTACAGGAAATCCAAATTCCTCAATATTTTTCTTAACCATTTCCTGAATCTTGTCCATCATACCACCCCTTTAGGATTAGAGCTTCTCAAGCCCATAGATCGTAACATAGGTAAAGTGTCCCGTTCCACCTACATTATGGGCAAGCCATCTTCCTTCCTTTATCTCAGCCTGTCTTCCAGGTTCAGCTTTCTGAAGAAGCTGTTTGTAAGCCTCAACTGCCTGACTTATGCCAGTTGCCCCAATTGGATGGCCCTTTGCCTTCAATCCACCATCAACGTTAACCGGGATCTTCCCACCAATGTATGTCTGTTCGTCTCTGATTAACTGCACTCCTTCACCTCTTTTACAGAATTTGAGATCCTCATATGCTATGATTTCAGGGGCTGTGAAACAGTCATGCACATTGGCTCCATCAAGGTACTTAGCTGGGTTTTCAGGGTCTATCCCAGCCATCCTGTAAGCCTGTTCTGCTGCATATCTTGCAGATGCAAGTGAGGTAAAGTCTTCTCTTCTGCTAAGATTTGCAGTTCCAGTCCCAACACCCTGTCCCAGAATCCACACCTTTTCATCAATTCCAAGTTCCTTTACTTTGCTCTCACTTGCAAGAATTATACAGGCAGAACCATCAGTTATGGGAGAGCAGTCGAACAGTTTGAATGGCCAGGCTATATATGGGCTTTTCATAACTGTTTCGATGTCTATCTCCTTCTGGAACTGAGCATAGGGGTTTTTAGCACCATAGTAGTGATTCTTTACAGCCACCCTTGCAAAGTCCTCCTCCGTCGCACCGTATTTTGCCATGTATGCAGTCCCATGCATGGCATAGTAACCTGGAAAGGTCAAACCGAAGTTTTCAAATTCCCAAAAGTAACTCCCAAATCTCCCGATGAGTTCTATCACGTTCGGATTTGGAGATTCCTGCATCTTTTCAACTCCTGCCACCAGAACGAGGTCTGCCAATCCAGACTTTATTGTAGAATAAGCAACTCTTATGGCTGCGCTTCCGGTAGCACAGGCTGCTTCAACTCTCATCGACCCTTTGGGGGCGAGATCAGCGTATTCTGCGAGCAATGCAGGAATAGCTGCTTCACTGCTCCACATACCGGCATTACCCACAACAAAGAAATCAATGTCTTTTGGTGTGACGCCAGCAGACGTGAGGGCTGGTTGAATAGACTCCCAGCACAGTTCTGCCATATTAACGTCTCTTCGCAATCCGAATTTCGAATGCCCGACACCGATAACTGCCACGTTTTCCGTCATACGTTCGCTGCTCATTAAATCACTATATAAGATTACCTGATTTGAACTAAGTCTCGATCATACTTTCTTTGAATCGGAGAACTACCTGATCAGTTCCTCGGGTTCAATTGGTGTTTTTGTTAGCTTCTCACAACCATCCTTTTTCACAAGCACCGGAACTTCAAGTCTAAGACCGCCAATCCCCGGTTTATTGAGTTGCAGGTAAAGTTCTTCAACCATGTTCTCCTTCAATACATAATCGCTCCATGGAGGAAATGGGGCTATGGGCGGATACCATTCATGCCCAACTATCCCCAGACCATGCCCGAATACTGGTGGCACGTGTGGATGGTACTCCGTTTTCTCAAGTTTTCCCATCACCGCAGCAGCCACATCTCCAATTTTGACTCCTGCAGCAACAGAATCCAAGAGAGTATAAGCGATGTCTGTAAAAGTTTCCATCATCTTCTTCTGTTCATTGCTGGCTCTTCCGAGTACGATGTTGAAAGAGAGATCAGAATAGTAGAGTTCGTAAGTAGAGTGAAGATCTATCATCACAATTTCTCCTCTTCTTATAACCTTGTTGGACGGAGGTGTGCAGCCACACCTTGAGTACCCGCCCCTGTAGCCAGAGGAGATTTCATCACCTCCTGTAATAGGCCAGTTCCACATCGATCCCTCTTCTCTCATCACTCTCTCTGCTGCACCCAGTACAGCTGTTTCAGTTACACCATCCTCTACAGCCTCGAGAGCTGCTTTNATACCTTTATCTGCTATCTCAGCAGCTTTTCTAAGCCTATCAATCTCAGCCGGCTCTTTAACAACAACTGCTTCGTTCATAACAATGGAGGCATTTGAGAACTCCGCATCTGGCAACCTCTCTTTCAGCATTCTAAACTCAGCATCGGTTATAACTCCCTCAATCAATCTCGGTGTTATTTCGCTTTCAACACCGATTCTGCCCTTATCGAGTCCTAGCTCTTTTATTTTACCTGAAACAAGTTCAGGCCAGTTCATTCCAGGAAGAGGAGCCCAAGGAATCACGTTCTGTACCCAGGACTCATCCCTTATTCTTTCCGACTCGATGAGAGAGGGATAGAGAAAGANCTGACCATCTGCTGTTACCAGTGCCGCTGCTCTGTATGGGATAAAGGCCCCCGAAACATAGCATACACTCATAAATCTGGTAGCAATAAGAGCGTCAATGCTGCTCTGCTCCATCAGATTGCATATTCTCTTCAATCTTGAGTTAAAATCGAACTCTTGCATGTCAAAAATACCTACTAATTTTATTATAATATTTTTGACTTTGCCGAAATTTCAAGAGTTATTCAATTTTTAACCCCAAAGATGTGACACATCACAGGATCGCAACCATGCAAATCCCTCAAAAACGTGATAGCCCTGTATCTACACCCGCCCCTGCATGTGGTGATAAACTGGCATCTGCACTTTAGCTCGCTCAGCTTCCAGATGAATTTCTTCTTCATCCTCTCCCAGCACACATCAAGACCCTCTGCGATGTTTCCAACTGACTCTGTAAAAAACCCGCACTTTGTCACATCACCAGATGGTGTTACAGATGCAAAATTCGAGCCACATGCGTAGTTTTGTGTTCCCTCATGACCCATTTCTCCAAATCCGTACTTTTTCATAGCTTCAGCTGCAAGATTTAGCGGTGGTAAGATATCTTCAGTCGTTGTTGGAACGTCAAGAGACCACCTTTTAACCCCCAATCTTCCCAACAGATCGTTCATCTCATCCAGTTCATTTATACTGTACTTCGTGAGCATTGTAGAAACGGAGACATCAACACCGTGCTCTATCAACCTACTGATACTCTTAATAACGGGTTTGTATCCTGTGCCTCTGAGTTTTTCATGCCCCCTCAGACCGTCAAGGCTGATCTGAACCTCATCCACAAAGTGTCTCAATTTGGCAGCTGTTTCATCATCAATTAAATATCCGTTTGTCAGGAGAACTACCCTCAGCGGTTTATTCCTTGCATACGTCAAAAAATTCCATATCCCTGGATGCAAAAGCGGTTCTCCACCTGAAATGAGAATTTTCAGGCCACCCATTTGATAAAACTGATCAACACAGCTTTTGAAAGTGTCATACTCCATGTACTCATCACTCTGAACCACATAGCAGTGTTTACAGGAAAGATTACAGTACCATGTAATGTTCAAAAGCAGATACCTGAGCGATGGTTCATCAGCCTCAATAACCTCAATTTCTCTTTTCTCATCGTTCTCGGTTACAAGATTCTCGGAAAGCAGATATTCAAGAAATTCTTGGTTTATCTCAAGATAACGACCATCACAGACCTTTAAAAAATTGAAAGCTTCCTCGTCAAGCTCGTAGAGTTCATCTGTTTCTGCGTTGTATGCATAGAATTTGTCAAACTTTCTCAGAAGAACTCTTTCTGCAAGCCTCAAGTGCGGCAAATCCAACTTCCTCCTCCGATAACTTTCCAGAATCAATTAAAAATTTAAGAATTTTGAATGCTCCACACTCCGAANTCTCTCCCGGTTTGTAAAATTCACAATGAACACATATGATTTCACGATACATGCTATCAGCAAGACGTTCCACACTTGCAAACTCCCGTTTTCTTTCTCTCGACTTTCTTGATTTTCACTCTATCACCTCAAACTAAACTTGAGTTTTAAAAATATAAACTTTTTTATCAAAATATTCAACTTTATTAACAAAAATTAGCAACTCCGCCAGATTTTTTGATACCTCATATTATCTTTTTCTCCAGATATGCATAAACAGGGTCTGTACTGGTGACTTCAAACCCCAGATGTATGTAAAAGTTGAGGGCTACCCTATTTTCTCTCTCAGTTACAGCTTTCAGTTTCTCAATCCCTTTATATCTGACAAAATTTTCAACAAATCTCATCAACTCCCCACCAATACCTCTCTCCTCATAATCAGGATGTACAAATATCACAAATTCTGCCTCATCATTAAGTGGAACAACTGCTACGTGCCCCACCACAGCATTTCCGTGTTTGGCTATGAAATTAAATCCCCTTTCCTCGAGATATCCTATCCACGCTTCTATCCTTTTTCTACCGAAAGGTGGCAAACCGCAGCATCTCCTATCCATCCTGAAGTTCTCGTACATCTTTAAGAGGTTCTTCCTCTCCTCTGATATATATCTGGTTATCAATATAATTTCATTTTCCTTATCTTGAAAAAATTCCGTCCAGAGAGGTTCTTCCTCTTCCATAAGCTACTTACACCAATCCAAAATGTTTTTCAAAAACATCGTATATTTCTTCTGGTATTTCCAGAATAAACACTCCATCCATCCTTGCCAACTTTTTCACATGTTCAACATCTTCAGCCCTTATTCGCAATTTCATTTCTCTGCCGTCCGGAAGTTTGGTTACCACCACTCCTTCCTTATAGTCAGATGGCATTATGTAAACAGGAACAAAGGCTTTAAGAGCCATTATAGCAGCATTTGTGAGCAGAGAATCCGCTATTCCCATTGATATCTTCGCAACAGTATTTGATGTTGCTGGAGCGATGAGCAGAAATTCAAATCTGCCCACCTGGAGTTGTCCTGCTAAAAACGGAGTATTCGCGTCAATTTCCACCCTCAGAGGACCGAAATTATTTTTGAGGTCTTCAGAGAGTTTATAATACCTCACTACCTGCTCACCAGCTTTAGAGAGGTAAACACTGATTTCAATATCTGAAAATCTCCTCTTTATATCTTTCATAACCTCAACAGTTTCATGAAGTCTGTCCCCACTGCCAGTTATACCCCACGCAACCCTCCGTTTTTTCTCAAGTGTTTTCTGATTTACTATTTCCATCATTCAATCACCCAGATTTCCCAACACTTCTGCAAATCTTCTGATTGTCTTTCTCAGGCTCCGGAAACCTTCCTCATCCTCTTTCACACCCTCAAGTGTATCCCTACTCCAGAAGGTTGCCCCGAGATTCGCACCAAAGGAGCCACCACTTACCGGCAAAATACCATTAAGGATAAAAAAAGTATGAATCTGCTGAATTGCAAGTTCCTGTCCCCCAATTCTATCCCCACCAACAGATATGGCCATACCAATCTTTCCTCTGAAAAAGTTGTAATCTGCTGCAACAAGAGCCCGACAACGATCCATCACAGCTTTTAACTGGGCACTTACTCCACCATTGTAAACAGGTGTTGCCAGTATTATACCTCTTGCATCCTTCAGCAGCCCGTAAAGCTCGTGCATGTCATCTTTGAGTCTGCAGATCTTATGCCTCAAGCAGTAGTCACAGTGCTGGCAGAATCCAATTTCCTTACCACGAACTGTGAAGAATTTCGTCTTAAACCCCATTTCTTCAAGCATTTCAAGTGCTCTGGTAAGTACGAACTCTGTTGCTTTCTTTCTTGGACTCCCACACACCCCAACAATCATTTTGCCAGCTCAACTCCTGCAGCATAAGCTTTTTCAAGTTCTTCCTTTGTTGGACGGAATTTAACCATTAGAGGTTCAAGCATTTCCAACTTCAATTCCTGAAACACTCTTTCTATTTCTTTTATGCCTGCACCATTCCAGCCATAGGAGCCAAAAGCAAGCACCTTTTTATTCTGTGGCTTTAACCCCCTTAGATACCCAAGAAAACCTGCTACCGGTGGGAAAAGGGTGTTATGAATTGTGGGGGCACCAACTGCCAGCGCCTTTGCATCCAGTATTTCCGTTACTATGTCCGTCCAGCTATCTCTCCTCGTATGAAAGAGTCTAACCCTAACTCCCTGACTCCCTGCACCATCTGCTATCGCCCGTGCAAGTTTTTCTGTTGAATGCCACATGGTGTCGTAAACGATGACAACTTTATCCTCATTCTCGAAATTTGCCCACCTTTCATACGCATCCAGAATTTTTTGGGGATTTTTCCAGATTACACCATGACTCGGAGCAATCATATCTATTTCAATACCGAGATTTCGAATTTCTGTTATTTTTCTCTTCACAAGAGACGACAGTGGCATTAGAATATTCGCGTAGTACATTTTAGCCCATGACAACGCCTCCTCAATACCCAAATCCTCATCGAATCTCTCCTCACTTGCTACATGCTGTCCGAAAGCATCGTTTGAGAGTAGTAGTTTGTCCTCCTTCACGTAGGTGGCCATACTGTCGGGCCAGTGGAGCATGGTCATATCCAGAAACGTCAGAGTTTTTCCTCCCAAATCCAGCTCATCGCCCTGCTTTACGACTTTAAACTCCCACCCATCACAATCGTAATACTTGCTAATTCCATCTTTCGCCCTCTTCGAGCAGACGATTGTGGCATTTTCTGCAATTTGCATTATGACTGGAAGGCCACTCGAGTGATCCGGTTCTATATGGTTTACAATTACATAATCAATCTCTTCCGGATTGACGATTTTCCTGATCCTGTTCAACATCTCACCAGCAAATTTGTGTTTAACCGTATCGACAAGAGCTACTTCTTTCCCCACAATCAGATATGAATTGTACGTCAAACCTCTTGGAGTCAGAAAATTATGAAAATCTCTCTCCTCCCAGTCCAGAACCCCTACCCAGTAAATGTCTCCCCTGATTTCAATTGGTTCCATAACAAAAATCTCATTTATTAAACTTAAATCTTACTTTCGATTTTCGAACAAATTATTTTTAAACTGAATCAGAACTGGAAGAGCATGTATTTCGAGGTGTGGTTAGATCCACTGAGAAAGCACGAGGTGCTTCGAAAACTTAAAGAGGTCTGTCAGGAGGTGCACGAAGTGTTTTATGACTATGATTGCATAGTGCGAGTAGACAGTGAGGAATTTCTGAAAATAAATGGCGTAAAAAAGTACAGGAAACATTATGACTGCTAATTAGAATCACTTTATTGTTGCTTCTTTTTTCCCACAAAGCCAGAAGGAGGATTATGAGCATTCTAGCTTATATTTTATGACAGTTATTAAATAGTTGCTCACGTAAAAATCCTAAACGATTCTCAATTAAAAATTTACACAAATTTTGAGTGTTTGGGATGGAATATTCAGAGGAAATAGAGAAGATAAACAGAGTCTGGATAAAATTCTACGATGAAGGTCAAGATGTTGAAATACCTGCCATGCCCGTCTACAGGGTTCTCGATAACATGGCAACAAAATACCCGGACAAAGTTACCGTGACTTATGCTTCTATACTGAAAGGGGGAAACTATCCTCCCAGTATACCAACTCCAAAACTCATGACTCAGTTGAAAAAAGAGAAGCCTATAGGTGTACACATCATCTGAAAGTCA
>MTNC01000034.1 GCA_002010285.1 Archaeoglobus sp. JdFR-41
TTTCTCAGAAATTTGTCAGGTTCTACAAATTCAAAACTGTTCATTCTCGGTTCCTCTCTTCCAAAAGCCTTCACTCTTGGAAGAGATGTTTTTGTTACGGCNGGAATTGTTGAGCTTTTGAGTCTGGAAGAGCTGAAGGCNGTTCTGGCCCATGAGGCCTTCCATGTGAAACAGAACAGGTATCCACTTGTTGGAAACATTCGCATTCTAACTTTCCTTCCCGGAATCAGATTTGAAGAGTATGCTGATTCTTTTGCGGAGAGGGTGGTTGGGAGAAAAGCTCTCGAAAGTGCCATGAAAAGAGTTGCTGAGTTTTACACTCAGGATAAAAAATAAGAAAAAATGTTTTGCCAGCAGATTTACCAGCCCCGACTACCAGCCCATCATTGGGCAGTGCCAGTAGCCGTTTTGGTAGATATTTGGATTGTTCTGAGGGTACATTGTGGGAATTGGATGTGGTTGGTTGCTGTATGTCCCATTCAATTCAGATTGATCCTGTCCAGGCTGTGCCGAATATCCTGGGTACTGGTACATGCCATACATCCCATGGGGCATCCCGTAGCCCATCATTCCATAACCCATCATCGGCATGGACACTGGCATTGCTGGTATTGTTGCTGGCATTCCATACCACATCATGGCAGTCACACCATATATGGCGAGTGTTGCAGCGATCAAACCGGCTGCAAGTCCAGTTTTTACCAATTTTTTGCTCATCTCGCATCACCTCAATCTNATGTTGTNCCCAGAGGCAAAGGATGTTTTCTGCTAAAACGATGTGTTGTAGAGTGTGGAAANGTTTCAGAACGTTTTCAAAACTCCTGAGACGTTTCAAATTACCTGATGAGTTTGTGTAAATCTGTTAAGTCTACTTTTCTGAGAGAAATACCAGACTGATACCGAGTAAGTATGCTGCAATACAGTACGGGCAGAAGTAAAGGTTTAGGAGGGCATAAGTCCCGAGAAAAGTAATTCCAGCTATGCCTGTGTAACGCCATAAAGCAAAGGGCAGTGCCAGTTTATCCTTCCATAGGAAGAGTGGAATTGCGACTGCGAACCACAGAAGACCGAAAAGAGCAGGTGCGTATGAGGGTAGGAATGGAACTGAAAGAACCTCACAGGCATTGAGAGGACAGTACGGTTGAAGATTGGCGTAGAGAAGGTAACCTGAATCAGCAATTCCGAGGAGTATAAGAATTGGAATCAGTAATTTCATTTTTGATTCAGAACCTCTTCGAGTTTTAAAACTTCCTTTGCCCCGAACAGCACCGTCGTGTTTTCATTCTTAATCACAATTGTGGGTACTCCCCTCAGTTTTATTTCCTGGGCTACTGCTTTGCAATTTGTCGTGAGATTCTCAAGTTTACAGAACGTAATCGGATATTTCTGTGCCATTTCCTGGATAAANGGCTTTATCTGCTGACAGTAATGGCAGTTTGGTGAATAAAAGTAATATATTGCCGCATAAGTCTCAACGTCTGATGTTGCGATGTGCGACGTTTCAGAGGATGGAAAGGCGAAGTATGCAAATACAGCTGCAATAACACCAGCGATAGCTGCAATGGCGTAGAAGATATACTTTTTATTTGTTTTCATGTGGTTCACCTCTTATTTACATCAGATGTAAAGAAGATATAAAAGAATTTTGATTCTGAAGATGAGACGAAGTCAATCCTCTGAACTTTCTTTGAATTCTCTCAAACAAGTCTTGCAGCAAAAGACAAAAACCCTGTTGTGGTATTTGTAGATTACTGGCCTGTCTACCACTTCTTTTCCACAGTAATCACATCTGAAAGGAACCTCAATTCTGAATTCTCGCTCTTTTTCCTCCCATTCCAGAACCGGCATGATCTCCAGAATGTTGAGTCCAGGATCTTCTGCAATTCGACTGATATCCCCAAGCCTGTTAGTTAAAACTTTAACAACATACTTTTTACTTGTAATTTTGTTGATTTCAATTATTTCGCTGTATTCTTGCAATTTTTCGGGTTTCTCTGTTTCCAANATTAAAATCACAATACTTTCACNTCTCTCCAGATCAGGGGATATCTTTATGGTGTATTTCTTTATTACACCCTCCTTTTCAAGTTTTTCCAGACGTGTTCTCACGGTTTGCCTGCTCAGCCCAACCAGTCTTGCGAGTTCAGACACACTCAATCTTGAGTTATCCAGAAGGAGGTTCAGAAGTTTGAGATCATACTCGTCAAGTTTCATGAGTCCATTTGATTGACGAATTATAAAATTATTTTCACTCAATTTTGACATTGTGTTAAAAATTAACTATATCTCTATAAACGGTGTAGTTACCTTAGATGGAAAAAGATGTGGAAAAAGATGAACAGAGAATCATAAAAATTAAAGGAATGAGCTGTTCAGCTTGTGCAGGAATNATCGAGAAAGTCTTGCGTGGACTTGATGGTGTTAAAGATGTTAGCGTCAATCTCGTTTCTGCTTCGGCGAGGGTTAGATATGATCCTGCCAAAGTCACTTTGGAAAGGATAATTCAGGCAGTTGAGAGTGCTGGGTATGGTGTTAAGACTGGAGATGCAGAGGTCAGAACTGCAATCAAAACAGCTCTAATAAAGATCGGTGGAATGAGCTGTGCGATGTGCGTGAAAACGATTGAATCATCTCTGAGGGAGTTACCGGGTGTAAAAAATGTCAGTGTTAACCTTGCAACATCCACAGCACGTATTGTTTACGATTCAGGAGTTGTTACCCTTGAGGCTATAAAAAGGAAAATTGAGGATATTGGNTATCAATTTCAGGGAGTTCAGGGAGCATCCGAGGAGGAAAGCGTAACTGAGGATGAAACCATCGAACGCATGAAGAAGAGGATGTTTTTTGCAGTAGTGACAGGTACTATTTTGCTTGTCATGACTTATGGAAGTTCAATCGGCGTTCTACATGTTCCACTGGGCGAGTGGGTTCAGATGCTCCTTGCAACCGCTGTGATGTTTTACTCTGGTAGAGATGTTTTCATGGCAGCGGTAAGAGCTGTTCGCAATAAAACTCTAAACATGGATGTTATGTATTCGATGGGTGTTGGAAGCGCTTTTTCCGCAAGTGTATTGTCCATAATAGGTTTACTACCCGAGAACTTCATGTTTTTCGAGACAGCGGTTTTGCTACTGGCTTTTCTACTTCTTGGGAGAATGCTTGAGGCTGTTGCCAGAGGTAGAACTAGAGAGGCTATAAAGAAGCTCATGGCTCTTCAGGCAAAGATAGCAGTTGTTGTGAGAGATGGAGTTGAGAGGACNGTTTCTGTTGAAGACGTGCGGGTTGGTGACGTTGTGATTGTCAGACCAGGTGAAAGGATACCTGTCGATGGAGTTGTTGTTGAGGGGGAGAGTTATGTGGATGAATCGATGATTACAGGTGAGCCAGAACCGGAATTAAAAAAGGCTGGAGACACTGTGGTTGGGGGAACAATTAATGGATATGGAATCCTAAAAATCAGAGCAGCGAGGGTTGGTAAGGACACTTTACTTGCACAGATTATAAGGCTCGTTGAGGAGGCTACAAGCAGCAAACCTCCAATACAGAGACTTGCGGACAGAGTTGTCGCACACTTCATTCCGCTGGTTCTGGTTGTGGCGGTCTCTTCGTTTATCTATTGGTATTTCATAGCCGGTTTTCCTGCAGTCTTCGCATTCTCGACACTAATTGCAGTGCTGGTTATTGCATGCCCGTGTGCATTTGGCCTTGCAACTCCCACAGCATTGAGTGTGGGTATGGGAAAAGGAGCAGAACTTGGAATTCTGATAAAGAACAGTGAGGCACTGGAGATAGCAGATAAGATTNCCGTGGTAGTTTTCGATAAAACAGGAACACTCACAAAGGGTAAACCAGAGGTAACGGATATTATCGCTTTCAACGGAAGTGAAGCGGAGGTTCTGAGAATTGCGGCCATTGCAGAGAGGAGGAGTGAACACCCTCTTGGAGAGGCTATCATCAGGAAAGCGGAAAGAGATGGAATTGCGGTTGAAGAACCTGAAAGATTTGAAGCAATTCCCGGTGAGGGAGTTATAGCCTATTATAACGGTAAGAAAATACTTGTGGGTAGCAGGAAACTTCTGCTGGAAAACAAGATTCACATTAACAGTAAAGTGGAGGAAATTCTCCAAAAACTTGAAAAAGAGGCAAAAACACCTGTAATCGTTGCAGCAAATGGTACCATTGGTGGGGTTATAGGTGTATCTGATGTACTGAAGGAATCTGCTCGTGATGCAGTAGCCTGGCTGAAGAAGATGGGCAGGAAAGTTGCTATGATGACTGGAGACAACAGAAAAACAGCTATGGCAATTGCAGAGATGCTGGACATCGATTTTGTTGTTGCGGAGGTGATGCCACATCAGAAAACAGAGGAAATAAAAAGATTGCAGAGAAAAGGTGAGGTCGTTGCGTTTGTTGGAGATGGGATAAACGATGCCCCGGCACTTGCACAGGCGGATCTGGGCATAGCTATTGGAGGTGGAACGGATATAGCCATTGAAAGTGGAGACATCGTTCTGATGAGAGATGATCTTAGGGATGTGGTTGCAGCTCTGCAGCTCAGTCAGAGAACTCTGACTAAAATTAAGCAAAACATATTCTGGGCAATGATCTACAATAGCTTGCTAATTCCTGCAGCAGCTGGAATTCTGTATCCACTGTTTGGTATATTCTTCAGACCTGAGTGGGCTGGTGCTGCGATGGCCATGAGCAGTGTAAGTGTTGTGACAAATTCACTGTTTCTGAAAAGATATACTCCACCAGTTAGAAGAAAAGAAGATTTGATTGGAGGTGAGAAAAATGAGAAGGGTAAGAATTGAGTTGTACGGTTTGTCGTGTGCTGGCTGTGTGAGTGCTGTCAGGACAGCTTTGGAGAAGGCTGGCGCGAAAGTGATAAGGATAGATCTCAGCGAAGCGGAAATTGAAGTCGGAGATGAAGACGTCCAAAAGTATTTACAGGCCGTTAAAATGGCTGGTTACGGTGCCAGAGTTAAGGAGTGAGAGTGTGGGAAAGAGTGAGCTCTCATAGCCTGAGCGTTTTCTGGAACATACACCTCCTTACACGGCTGAGTAATCTGATATTCATCTTTATTAATTAAAAATCCAAACTTTTTCATTTGAAATAAAAAACCTCATTAGATTTTTAAATGATTGAGGAATAGCACATTCGGTGGTAGCATGGTAGAGATAGTGGTTGATAAGGAAAAATGTGATGGATGCGGTGAGTGTATCAGTGTATGTCCTGCAGCAGTTTACGAGTTCGATGACGATGGCAAATCCGAGCCCGTCAGACCCGAGGACTGCACCGAATGCTGCTCGTGCGTCGAGGTCTGCCCAACTGGAGCTATATGGATAGATGTTTGTGAGTAATTTTGGCTAAATTTTTGTTTTTAATCTTTTTTCCAGCCAAGCAATCTTTTCTCTCCTTCAATCTTTTTGATGTCCGTTATGTCCTGTACGACTTCAAGAGTTCCTAGGTATTTTCCGTTTTCGTCTCTGACAGCGAAGTATCTTATGTGAATCATCCTGCCACCCATCTGTATCCAGAATTCGGCTACATCTCGTTCTCCATCTTTGAATGCCTTCAGTATCTTATTTACAATGTGTACGCTTCTTGGAGGATGGCAGAGATGGACTCTTCTTCCGATTATAGAAGGTGTACGTGCAAAGATTCTGTGACCGCCAGAAAAGAATCTGACCCTGTCTTCACNGTCNACGAAGGTTATATCGAAGGGCAGCGATTTGAATATTGCATTGATTTCCTCTCTGGAGAGGTAGCCAACGTCGAACTCCATGTCTCCTTCTCTTTTAACAGCNTACTCATCAGGTTTAAGCACCTGCCCTTTGAGGACAGTTTGAACTTCTGCTGGTAGACTTAGGAGTTGCTCAGGGCTCAGAGTGGAGTCGATCTCGTACGGCTGCAAAGGCTCTACGTCAGNTCTCCATTCTGGTGGTGATACCTTGTAGTATCCAATCAGTTCTTCCTGATCCCTTATCGCCTTCCACTCTCCTTCACTCAGCAGGACCTTCACCGTTGGGTAGAATATGTTATTCTCTCTGAAAACCATGTCTATGAGTGCAGATGAAACATCCTTTGCCCTCTGAGATATCTCCTCGATGTACTCTTCCCAGCTTTTTCCGGGATCCTCAGATAAAAGTTTGTTAAGCTTTCTCAGTTTTGCTCTGATTTCGTCGTGCTTGAACCACAGGACGTTGGGTATTGCTGTAATACCTCTCCTCTCTATGTAGGGGAAAATGAGCATTTCCTCTCTTGTGTAGTGTGTATATCCAACAGCCAAGAGCTCTCTTACAACATCTGAAATATCCTCCAAGATCTCGTTCTGCCTCTCTTTCTCTTTGATTAGCGTTGTTGCAAGGAGATTTAGAATTTCAGCATCCTTGACAATCTGTTCGTTTTCAAGAAAGAGTGTATGGAGGGGATGACCTGGAGGCAAGTCCTTGACATCAAAGGCCCCCTCCACACTTTCTCTGAACAGCTCAACGTGAATATCACACATTTTAGCAATCTCTCTGGTTGAAATTCCCTCCTTCACGAGNTCCTGCTCTATCAATGGAATTTCGAGAGGCGAGATACTTGCCAAAACTTCTCTAAATTCCTCTTTTAACTCCTGAACATCTTTACCCTCGTGAATCTGTTTGAGCAGATTTTTCAGGATCTCCTTTTTTCTCTCTGCGTTTTTCAAAATTTCTACCATCTAACCCACCTCGATTTTATGAAATTTTACAGATACTTAAAATAACTTTCCCGAAAATATTTTGAACCGAACATCTTCCCGGAAAAAGATAATTAATTTTAGATGTAAGGAGTTTTATGGGAGGAATTGTTGATCTCAGGGGAGAAAAAATTCCTGAACTCTTACATCGAATCGTTATGAATCTTGGAGAGGTCAGGGTGGGAGACTACATCGATTTTATAATTGATGCTGATCCTCAAAAGGTTCTGGCACATGTTGAAGGGTTAGGTGAAAGATACGAAGTCAGAAATGTAGGGGATTATACTGTCATCAGAATCTGGAAGGAGAGGGAAATTGAAACCGAAGTGGTGGAGGAAGAAGAGTTTGAAATAAATGAAAATACAAATGTTGGAAAACTCATAGAGAGGTATCCGGAAGCTATAGACATACTTGCAGGTTACGGTTTTACTCCCCTCAAAAATCCAATTCTCAGGAAGACTCTCGCCAGAACCATAACACTTGGAAGGGCAAAGATGCTAAGAGGACTTTCTGATGGTGAGTTTTCCGAGCTTCTGGAAAAACTGAGGGCGATTGCAAGAAAAAGTTAACTTTTAGAAAAATACCAGATATTCCACGGCAAACAGGATGTGAAATCCAAGGAGTGAGAATCCGAGTTTTTTGAGACTCAGTTTACCGGCAACAACAGAAAGCAGAATNGCAAGGGGAACGATGACACCAAAAACATGAGGAGGGGATAGGAGGACAAATGAGAGGGTGAGTAAAGCAAGGGTGATGTAGTTCTTTATGGTCAAACCTCCTTCAAATATGACTGAATCAGCAAGCAGAACATTGAAAATTGTTATCAGAATTAGAAGAAGCCACGGAATTGCGATGTTNAGCACATATGTCTTCAGCATTTCGTACGAACCACTATAAAATCCATCATAAACTACATAGAATCCTTCATGGAATCCGACCATAAGTGGAAACGGGATAGTGAGTGTGACTGCTCCCATCTGTATGTAAGTTCTCTTAGTTTTTCTCGAATTCCTGTGGACAAGAAATAGAGAAAGCAAGATCAGATAGGGAAGAATCAAAATACCCATAAACGGATTTTTGTAGATTCCGTAGATCACTGCTACAGTGAGTGCCAGTGGTGGAATCATCTCTGCTGCTTTTCTCTCTTTTTTCAGGAAGGGCTGGATGGACAAAAGAACGAGTATGCTCGCTATAAAACCCTCAAAAGTGAAGTGTTTGAGACCCATTATCGTTGATACGAGCCATATACTCCATGCTCCCCCCATCCTCGGTACAAATCTTTTCACGGAGAGAATTTGGGGGTGAGCCGGTGTGTTGNTCATCCTGNACATACCAATTGTCAACGTTAACCGGAAAATTTTATTTCCAAAATTCAATCTGACTATTTCCTGATTTTGTCAACTATTTTTCCCTCCTTTGTGACAACCCATCTGCTACCATCTCTTTTTATACAGAAACCCCATTCAAGTATTTTGAGGTGATACTGGAGNTGGTTTTCTGTTATCTTTAGTTCAGATAGTATCTCCGTCTCATCCTTCCCCTCAAGTAGCAGTCGTATTATGCTTCGCCTGATTGGGTTCGTAACTGCGTAGTTATATCTTTTGTGATATTCTTCTGCCTCCTTGAGAGTTTTTGCNTTTATCCATTTTTCTACACTCATATCTTTGGTTCTGTCAATCAAATCTGATTTAGGTTGTCCCTAAAATTTTCAGTTGATGAAAACTCGAGAGTTCGTAAACTGAAGACAAGATGAGTAAATGTTTTTATAGGGTTAACAGTGCCTTACCTTATGCCCGGAATAATTCCACACAGACACTGTCTTGTCTGCGGTAAGGCAATAGAACTTGACAAGTATTACTGCAGTGAGGAATGTGAAGAAACCATGAAAAAGGAGAGAAAAAAGCAGAGAAATATGATGATATTCATGTTTGCTCTCCTCTTCATCATGCTGGTTCTGTTATGGCTTCCCAGATGAGCTTCCCAGATAATCCAGCTCGGTTGCAATTTTTAACAGAAATCCCGTTCTTCACCCGGAACATCAACTGGGTATTTGGATGTGAGACATGCAAGACAGAACCCGTTTTTCCCACCCGCATTTTTAATTGCTCTCAACAGTCCCTCTATGGAAAGATATGCGAGAGTATCAGCATTCAAAAGCTGTCTGATCTCGTCAATAGTGTGGTTTGCTGCGATCAGTTCCTCCCTTGTTTTCATGTCTATCCCGAAATANCAGGGTGCAATGATAGGGGGACTTCCAACTCTGACATGAACCTCTCTTGCTCCAGCCTCTCTCAGCATGTCCACGATTCTTCTTGATGTTGTTCCTCTCACAATGCTGTCATCCACCAGAACAACACTTTTGCCCTCGACATTTTTCCGTACAACATTCACCTTTAGCCTTACTGAGAGTTCTCTGAGCCTCTGTTCAGGCATTATAAAAGTTCTTCCGACATACCTGTTTTTAATCAAACCCTCCATGTACGGGATGCCCGTTTTTCCAGAAAATCCTATTGCAGCAGTTATACCACTATCAGGAACAGCAGAAACGAAATCTGCTTCTGCAGGAGCTTCTTCTGCAAGCACCCTTCCCATCTCAGTTCGCGCCTCGTAAACGCTTATACCGTCGATGACGGAGTCAGGCCGGGCAAAATAAATGTACTCAAATATGCATAGGGCTCTTCTCTGACATTCGGCTATTTTCACGAATTCCATTTCTCCGTCTTTTATTACCACAGCTTCTCCAGGCTGCACATCTCGTATGAACTTTCCACCGAGAGTATCTATTGCACAACTTTCACTGCATATCATGTATCCATCCTCTATTTCGCCAACGCAGAGAGGTTTGAATCCGAGTGGATCTCTGTAGCCAATCAGAGTATCGTTTATAAGCATTGTGAGAGTGTAGCTGCCTACCAAGACATTGTTCAGTTTTCTCAGTGCGCTCATCTCATCGGATTCCATGAGGTACTTGGACAGGAGCTGTGCTATAACTTCGGTGTCAGAGTCTGTTGTGAATACTCTNCCCTCGCTCTCAAGTTCCCCTCTCAGCAAAGAGTAGTTCACAAGATTTCCGTTGTGGGCAATGGCTATTGATCCCACTCTCGATTTGACTACGAAGGGCTGAGCATTCTCAATTCTTGAAAGTCCGGTTGTTGAGTATCTGACATGACCTATTGCAACCCTGCCTGGCAGAGAATCGAAATCATTTTCTGAGAAGACCTCCGTAACGAGCCCCATCCCCCTCTTTTCAACAATGTCGCGGGAGAATCCATCGTAAACAGCAATACCTGCCGATTCCTGGCCGCGATGTTGAAGTGAGAAAAGAGCAAAGTAAGTGTACTGGGAAGCAGAAACCTGATCTTCAGAATAAACTCCTACAACTCCACACATCTGAAGTAAGGTATACCATCAATTACTTGACTTTTTCTTGTTTATCCATCGATAGCCTCTGAGTTTTGCACTCCGTCCAAATCCACATGCAGCACAGTAACCCTTTCTCTTATGGAAAGAAACTCTTCCACATCTTCTACATCTAACATGAACCCTTTTTCTTCCCCTTTTACCCATTGAAGCTGTTCCATCAGACATTTCCGATCACCTATCAGTCACCGCTTGGAGCAGGAGAGACGAATACAACAGTGTCTCCTCTGACAACAACACTTCCCATTTTCCTGACAACTTCTCCCTCTTTTATCTCCTCTGCATTCAGCAGTACAAGATTCATGTGAATGTCGTATCCATCGAGTGTTCCCCTAAACTCCCTGCCACCTTTCAGCCTTACTATTACAGGCGATTTCAGTGATCTGTTAAGAACATCAAGCGGGCGTGTTGGCATCTTCTTTCCCCCAGAAAGCTTTATCCTCGTTGGGTATTTGGCTATTTAAAAATATCGGATGAAAGTCTGAGATGCTCCGGGATGTTTTATACATTTTACAATTTGCTCGAAATTTTGTTACACCTCTGTTTCGCTGTAGTTTTGGAGTTAAGCCCAACATCCGCACAAAGGATATATGGTGTTTTTTGAGAACTATTATCATGAAAGTTATTGTTGTGGGTGGAGGAGCTGCTGGAATGAGCGCTGCTTCCCGTATAAGGGCTCTTAGACCTGATTGGGATGTCAAGGTCTTTGAGGAAACGGAATTTGTGAGTCATGCACCGTGTGGAATTCCATACGTGGTTGAAGGACTGGCCAGATCAAGCAAAGAACTGATGTACTATCCACCAGAATTTTTCAGAGAAAAACGGGGTATTGATCTTCATATCAGAGCAAGAGTGGTTGAAGCAGGTGATGGTTTTGTTAGGGTTGAGGAAGATGGTAGAGAAACCAGGTATGAGTGGGATAAACTGATAATAGCGACCGGTGCACTGCCGAAGGTTCCTCAGATTGAGGGTATCGAGCTTGAGAACGTTTTTGCAATTCGTCATCCTGCACAGGTTGATCAATTGAAAAAAGTTGCAGCGAAGGTTAGTAATGTTGTGATAATTGGTGCGGGTTATGTTGGTGTTGAAATGGCGGAAGCACTGTCAGTAATAGGGAAGAAAGTCACTGTGATTGAATTTTTTAATCAGCCCTTGCCAAATCTTGATGGAGAGATTGCTGAAATTGTCAGGAGTGAGATGGAGAAAAAAGTTGATTTAAGGTTGAATGAAGGGGTAGTGTCACTTGAAGGAAGAGATGGAGTTGAAAAGGTGGTTACAGATAAGGGGGAATATAAAACTGAGATGGTGATAGTTGCTACTGGCGTCAGAGCCAATACTGATATTGCTGAGCAGATTGGTTGCAGGATTGGTGAGACGGGTGCCATCTGGACAGATAGCAGAATGCANACTAGTGTGGAGAATGTTTATGCTGCAGGTGATTGTGCGGAAACGAGACATATTGTAACAGGAAAAAGGGTCTGGATCCCGCTTGCACCAGTGGGAAACAAGATGGGATACGTTGCAGGAGTAAATGCAGCTGGGGGTGAGATAGAGTTTCCTGGAGTGATTGGAACGCAGCTCACAAAGTTTTACAATCTTGAAATTGGCTCAACGGGACTTACTGAAAAAGTTGCAAGATCCGAGGGATTTGATGTAAAAACCGCTTTCATTAATGCCAAGACGAAAGTTCATTATTACCCTGGAGGAAGAGACACCTGGCTGAAGGTTGTGGTAGAGAAGGAGACTAAGAGAATCCTTGGCGCTCAGNTTGCCGGTAGTGATGTGGCGATGCGTGTAAACGTTTTTGCTGTTATGATACAGGCAGGCTTTACGACGAGGGATATGTTCTTTGCAGACCTTGGATATGCTCCCCCATTTACACCTATCTGGGATCCGGTAATTGTATCTGCAAGAGTTCTGAAATTCTGAACTTCCAGGTTACTTCCTAATTTTTCTGATTTTTCTCAGGGCAAGGGTACTGATTATCGCGAGTATCGAGAGAACNATTTCGAAGCCAGGTGTTTGAGGCTTCTCCAATGATTTTGTTTTCTGAGTCTCTTTCTGTGGAGTTGTTACGGGAGTTGGTGTTCTCTCTTTAGCAGGTTCGGTTGTCACCACGACTGCTGGTGTTTTTCTGGGTTTTTCTATCCCCTCCTTTACCAGTAGAAATCCATAACCTTCACTGGCGTTGTATATCTGAGTACCCTGAAAAACAGCTTTTATTTCATATGTTCCTGGATCCCTGGGCGTGTACTTTANTTCTGCATTTCCGTGTGAGTCAGTTTTAGCAGATCCGATGTAGGAACCGTTAATATAGAAATTGACGGTTGCATCGGATACACCACCGTATTCAAAGGTCAAAATAGCTCTGATTTTTACCTCTTTACCAGCTTCTGTCTGAACATTTTTGATGGTAAGACTGGTTTTATACTTTCTGTAACCCTCAATCTGGAGGCTGTAACCCGTTTCATTTTTTAAATCAAAATCGAGGCGTAGATTACCGTCCTTGTCATAGACTTTTATCCTGACATCGTATGTTCCTGGCTCTACTCGGTCACGGCGGTATCCCAGCTTAAACCAGGGTTTATCAAACTGGTACTCTTTATCGTCTCTGAGATAAACGTATACCCTATCCTTCAGAGTGAGTGGAGCTACAACAATCTCAATAACTTTCCCNTCCTCAAACTGGTATTTGAGCAGACTTTTTTCCTCCCATGTAATCTCGACTCTCTTGAAGCATATTTGAAACGGGTTTTTATCAAAGCAAACATCTTCATTAAATGATATAGCGGTAGCTGAGGTTATTGAGAGAGCGATGAGGGTAAG
>MTNC01000057.1 GCA_002010285.1 Archaeoglobus sp. JdFR-41
ATGCGGGGGGAGGGATTTGAACCCTCGAACCCCTACGGGACGGGACCCTAAATCCCGCGCCTTTGTCCACTCGGCAACCCCCGCACCGACGATCGACCAGAGTGAGGCGAAGAAACCACGATGATAGGTCGGATCTGCAAACGGCTGATGCCACTGATGTTGTTGGTTTTCTCATGCAATCAATTATAATTTTCTTCCGATATTGTTATATTCATCCAGACATCGCTGGTTTAATCGCTTTTCCCTCTTTTCTAATCCTTTTCTACTGCCCAGGCATCTGTGCCCATATGCACATTTACTACCATTGTTTGAGTTTATGAGGATTGTGGTATATGATGGATAGTAATGAAATGAAGAAAGTGGCAAATTGATATTCCCTCTTTTTGCAGGAGAATATTTGAGTTCCCTTGCCTCNGAGGGTGTTTAATGATAAGTTTTAATAATCACTTTTATACAAGTTAGCATCATGCTTGAACCTTTTCAAATTATTGGAATTTTAGTCCTTTTTGGTTTCACACTTTTCACAATCGTAACCTATCTTCTTGTGAGAAAAATTAAGGAGTCACAGATAGCTCTTGCTGAGAGTGAGGAGAAGTTCAGAGTTCTGGCTGAGAGGTCTGTTGCTGGAGTTTACATAATACAGAATGGGATTTTCAAATACGTCAATCCAAGAATGGCAGAAATCCTGAAAGTGAATGTTGACGATCTCATCGGTGAAACCCCTTTGAAATTTGTCCACCCGGAGGACAGGCTAACTGTGACGCAGAATCTAAAAAAGAGAATTGAAGGTGAGGAAGAGTTTGTCCACTACACGGTGAGAGTAATCTCAAAGAACGGAGAAACTGTAACGGTAGAAGTTTTTGGATCAATGGCAACAATAGGTGGGAAGCCTGCGATAATTGGAACGCTTTTGGATATCACGGAAACTGTAAGGCTGAACAGACTTCTTAGAATTATCAACGATATTAGTAAGACTATTGTGAGAGAGAAGGACAAAAACGAGATACTCAGGAGAGTTGTAAGAGATCTTACAGAATTTGAGGAATATGAAGGTTCTCTGATTGGGCTGGTTGAGGGTGAGATGTTTTTGCCAGTGGCTGGAGTTAAAGTTGACATACCTAAAAAAATTGAGTTAAAAGAGTACAAATGTTTAAAGGAGGTTGTTGAGAGAAAAGAACTCATAGTTTACACCCCTGAAGATTGTCCATTCTATCGCCTTAACACAATTTCAGTGCCAATGCTGCACAACGACAAAGTTTACGGTGTACTCCTCCTTTTCTCCAGAAAGAAGGAAATTAGCAGCGACGAAGCAGAACTTATACAGACTCTCGCCAATGATGTAGCTTTTGCTATTGAAGCACTTGAAGTCGAAGAACTACAGAAAAAAGCTTTTGAACAGATAAACCGGAACATAGAGCAGTTTGCTATTCTTGTGGATGAAATAAGAAATCCTCTGGCTGTGATTTCAGGCTTAGCAGAAACGAGCATGAGTGAGGCTGTTTACTGGAAGATAAAGGAACAGATTGGCAAAATTGAAAAGCTCTGCGAGAGACTTGAAGAAGGATGGCTTGAATCAGAGAAGATCAGAGGGTTCTTGAAGAAGTTTGGGTATTAATTTGACATTAATTTTACCAAGTCTATTATGTCAGTTGATATCCAAGAAGTCTGGACTGACTCTTCGTTCTTCTTCTTACGGTCCACTTTGCCACCTTCTCAAAGTCTTGCCTGTATGGTACCGCTGGTAATTTCCTCAATGCTCAGACCAAATGGATAATTTTCACCATCAATTTTATATCCTTTCTTTGTTCTGATGAGAAGGTCAAGTGTAAAAAATTTCCAGTCTTGCCTTGGAATTTTGAATGCAACAAACGCCTGTGCTCCAAAAATCTCTGCAAACTCCTGTAACTGTTTTAGTTCATCCTCACTGAGGTAAAGGGGAAGTTTACTCCTCATTTTCACTTCAATCGCCAGAAACCTTTTTCCATTTGCAGCTATAATGTCTGGGGACGGATGTGGCATAACTCCGCTTCCGGCTATTCTTACCGCTGCAAACCCCCTTTTCCAGAATTGATTTATCAGATCCCTTTCAAACCTTGTTCCCTTTCCCTTCATCACCAATCAAACCTCAGCACATCTTTCAATTTCTCAGATTCATTAGTATATTTCGGTTTTCTCTTTTCCTTAAAGGCTTTNGGTCCCTCATAAAAATCCATGTTGAGTAACAGGTTAAAAAACAAATTGCTTTCCATTCTCAGAGCTTCTTCAAGAGGCATTCCAATACCTCGCAGTACAGCCTCTTTGTCAGTCCTTATTGAGCCCTGAGGATATGAGCATATAAGCTCTGCGATCTCTACTGCCCTTTCCANCAGTTTCTTGCTCTCAACCACTTCATTTACGAGACCTATCCTGTATGCTTCCTCTGCGTCAATCTCCTTTCCGGTTAGAATTAATTCCATCGCTCTACCAAGTCCTACAACTCTCCACAATCTCTGTGTTCCTCCATCTCCAAGGCCCACATTCCAGCGTCTGTTTAGCACTCCAAACTTTGCATTTTCGCTGGCAATCCGTATATCTGCAGCAAGAGCTATTTCCAAACCACCTGCATAACACAAACCATTTATTGCCGCAATAATCGGTTTGAATATCTGCATACCTCTCGTTAAACCTCCAAAACCCGGTCCTTTGTATGCATACTTTCGGAACCAGTTGACATTTCTGGAAAGCAAGAAATCATGCCACTTCTTGAGATCTGCCCCAGTACAAAAGGCTCTGCCTGAGCCAGTGATAATTGCAACCCATAGATCGTCATTTTCATCGAATCTTCTCCAGATCTCAGCAAGCTCGAAGTTGGTTTCTGGATCGATACAGTTAAGAACTTCGGGTCTGTTCAGCTTGATAATCAGTATATTCTCTCTAACCTCACAGATTACATTTTTGAAGTTTCCAAGTTTGTGAGACTTCATGAAAATTAGTTGTGGACGATTTTTTAAAATTTATTTTTAAGAGCTTTTTTGAACCCTTTTTTGGACTTTAGATATCGTTTTGCTGAATTTTTGCCTGGAGTTTGTATATGCACTGGAAAAATTTTATCAAACTTGCGACTAAAAGCGGAGTTTCCAGAGAAAGGCTATAGTAAAATGCAATAAAAAATTGTTCAGACTTAGATACCTTCAAAATATTTTTTAATCCACGCTTTGGCTGAATCGTATGGTTCGTACAATCCCACCGAAATACTCACCAAGAGAAATAGAATCCTCAGTATTTAAATTCTGGGAGGATAATCAGATTTACAGGAAAGTCAAATCAAGGAAAGGGAGAAAATTCTACTTTGTTGATGGCCCTCCTTACACAACAGGAAGAATACATCTTGGAACTGCATGGAATAAGGTAATCAAAGATGTTATCCTTCGATATAAACGAATGTGTGGCTTTGACCCAACAGATACACCTGGNTGGGATATGCATGGATTACCCATTGAAGTTAAGGTTGAACAGGAACTGGGATTCCGGACAAANAGGGACATCGAGAGCTTCGGAATTGATGAGTTCGTAAAGAGATGCATGGAATACGCAATGAGAAACAAGGACGCAATGACAGAACAGTTCAAGATGCTCGGAGTGTGGATGGACTGGGAGAACCCTTACATGACGGTCAAAGCAGAATACATGAATGCTGCATGGTTTACAGTGAAAAAAGCTCATGAGAAGGGCTTGCTTGAGCGAAAGAAAATGGTTGTAAACTGGTGTCCGCGATGTGAAACCGCGCTCGCGGATGCAGAGGTAGAATATCAGGATAAGGAAGACCCCTCGATTTATGTAAAGTTTCCTGTTAAGGGAAAACAAAATGAGTACATCGTTATATGGACAACAACTCCGTGGACTCTCCCAGCAAATATGGCAGTGGCTGTACACCCATCCCTTGAATATGTAAAAGTCAGAGCAATTAAAAATGGAAATGTGGAATACCTTATTCTCGCTGCAGAGCTGGCTGAAAATGTTCTGGTCAGGGGAGAATATGATTCGTGGGAGGTAGTTGAAACATATCTTGGAGAGGATCTTGTGGGTATTGAATATGAACATCCACTTGCTGACGAAATACCACTTCAAAAGAACTGGAAGCACGCTATCTATGTTGCAGAATTTGTAACTGCTGAAAATACCGGTTGTGTCCACATAGCTCCAGGACACGGTATAGAGGATTACGAACTTGGTGTGCAGGAAGGTCTGGAAGTATTCAATCCTGTTGATGACAGAGGGGTTTACACCGAAGAAGGTGGAAAGTATGCAGGTATGAACATCANCGAGGCAAATGACCTCATTATCGAAGATCTTTATCGTAAAGGTTTACTTCTTGCTGAAGAAAAAATTGTTCACAGGTATGGACATTGCTGGAGGTGTAAGAGTCCAATCATCTATCGGGCAACTGAACAGTGGTTTCTGCGTATTAGTGAACTGAAGGATTTGATGCTCGAGGAGATAGATAGAGTCTGGTGGATTCCTGAATGGGCTGGAAGTGCACGCTTTAAAGACTGGGTGAGCAATGCAAGGGACTGGTGTATTAGCAGGCAGAGATACTGGGGAATTCCGCTACCAATATGGATTTGCGAAGAATGTGAGAAAATAAAAGTTGTTGGAAGTATAGACGAAATTCCTTGGGAAGACGATCTTGACCTCCATAGACCAAAAATTGACCAGATAACGTTTACTTGTGAATGTGGGGGCAAGATGAGAAGAATTCAGGACGTTTTTGACGTCTGGTTTGATAGTGGCGTAGCAAGCTGGGGAAGTTTAGCCTACCCGCTGAAAGGAGAGAAATTCAAAGAGCTATGGCCTGCTGACTTCATCACAGAAGGACATGATCAAACAAGAGGTTGGTTCTACTCCCAGCTTGGAGCTTCAGTAATCTGTTTTGAGAGGGCTCCATACAAATCCGTTCTGATGCACGGATTCACACTTGATGAACAGGGCAGAAAGATGAGTAAAAGTCTTGGAAACGTGGTTGAACCTGAAGAAGTGGTGGAGCAGATAGGTNTTGATGGTTTCCGTTTGTACGTTCTTAGCTCAGCTCCATGGGAAGATCTGCGCTTTAGCTGGGATGAAGCAAGAAATGTAGATAGAATGCTCAATGTTGTCTGGAACGCAGTTAGATTTGCCCATACTTATATGGCTCTCGATAGNTACAGGGCGAGAGATGTCAGGGAGGAGGAACTAAAGCTTGAAGATAGGTGGATACTCTCGAGACTTGAAAGCTTTATCGGAGATGCGAAAAATTCGATGGAAACCTACAACCTTCATCGGGTTGTCAGAAGATTCATGGAATTCTTTGTAGATGAATTCAGCAGATGGTATATTCAGCTCATAAGACCCAGAGTTTGGGAGGAGAGAGACTCGCCATCAAAACTTGCTGCATACTCTACAATGTTCAGAGTTATTGACAGATCGTTTAAGGCGATTGCTCCGATNGCTCCCTTTATAGCCGAGTGGATGTACCAGAATGTTATAAAAGAGTTCAGAGATGGGGGGGAATCCATATTTCTTGAATTCTATCCTGAACCTGAAGAGGAATTTATAGAGCAGGAACTTGAGAGAGGTATGAAAATTATCAGAGAGATAGTTGAAGCAGCCAGCAGTGCCAGAAATAAAGCCAGGATAAAGCTGAGATGGCCTCTCAGGACGATGGTAATCGAAACAAGGAATGAAGATGTAAAAGCAGCAATTGAGATTTTTGACGAGATTCTCAAATCTCAGTGTAATGTTAAGAAAATTGAGGTGGTTGAGAAATTCGAGAAAGAAGTCGTAGTAAAGCCCAACTTTAAAGTTGTTGGTCCTTTATTAAAAGATAAGGCTGGAAAGTTTGCAGAATATGTCAGCAATCTCAAAGAAGTGCCTGAAACCATAAACTTCGAAGGTATCGAACTAAAGAGTAGCGAGGCGGTAATTTTAGAGTATAAGCTTCCTGAAGGATATGAGTATNCAGAATTCTCAGGTGGAAATGTTTACATCTACACAATTATCGACGAGGAACTCAGAAGGGAAGCTTACGCCAGAGAACTTATCAGGAGAATTCAGGAGATGAGAAAAGAACTTGACCTTGACGTGGAAGAGTTCATTGAAAGTTATGTGGAAATCGATCCTTCCCTAATTGAGGGCTGGACTGATTACATAAAAGGCGAAACAAGATCCAGAGAACTGTACTTCGGAAAGCCAGAAGGATACATCAGAGAATGGGTCATAAACGATTTGAAAGTGAAAATCGGAATAAAGAGATGCACTTAGGTAAGTGGTTAAAACTCTACTCCCAGATTCTCGAAGATTTTGGATTTTCAAAGGAGAGGGACGAGGAGGCAGCAAAGCTTATCCACACCCTGGGTGGCGAAAAACTCCTCGACCTGTCATCTCTTGAAATTATCAGAGGAAAAGAGGTAGCCGTTGTTGGTGGGGCTTACTCTGGGGAGAATATTGTAGAAGAACTGAAAATCACTGCCGGAAAGGCAGTCGAGCTTGTAAACTTTACACCCCACATCCATGTCACAGATATGGAGGAAAGTGATGAGATCTTACTGGATTTGGAGAAACGGGGATGTATTCTCGTGCTTCATGCTCATGGAGACAACATCGAAAGGATAAAGTCTGTTGTACCAAAGCTCAAGTCATTTGTAGCTACAACCCAGAGTGAGCCTTTTGATAGGGTGTACAACTTTGGGGGATTTACCGATGGTGACAGAGCAGCAATTATGGCGAAGGAGTTTGGAGCATCGAAAATAAAGCTTTATGGATTTGATTTCTACAAAGCTTCAAATGAGATTAAAAAGAGAAAACTTCTGTGGGCGAAAAAAATTCTGGAAATAGAAGAAATTTTGTAAGAAACTTAATAAAAATAAAATTCTCAGCTATTTCAAATCAAAATGATTAAGTATTACCGGAACTAATCGTGAACATGAGGACACCTGAGGAATACCGGAATGACCTTTATTCGATGAGACCAAATATCTACATCGGTGGCAAGAAGGTGGGTAGAGATGATGCACGATTACAGGGCGGAATAAACGTCATATCAAAAACCTTNGAACTTGTTAACCATCCTGATTACAGGGATCTTCTCACAGCAAGGTCACACCTCTCGGGAAAGAGAATTAACAGGTTCACCCACATTAACCAGTCAGCTGAAGATCTGATGCAGAAACAGAAAATGATCAGAAAAATCTGTCGCCTTGTGGGGGGATGNATACAGCGATGTATGGGGTGTGATGCAATCAATGGTCTGTCGGTGGCTACGTATGTGACTGACCTTGAATGCGGAACAGACTACTACAAAAAGTTCGTTGAGTATCTGAAAGAGTTTCAGGAAAGAGACCTTGTGGCCGCATGCGCTCAAACTGATGTGAAGGGAGATAGAAGCAAAAGACCACATCAGCAGGATGATCCGGATATGTACGTCAGAGTTGTTGAGAGGAGAAGTGATGGTATAATTGTCAGAGGTGCGAAAAATTGCATCACAATGTCAGCTATAGCAGACGAGATTATAGTGGTTCCAACGAGAGCTATGACTCCTGAGGATGCTGACTATTCAGTAGCGTTTGCTATACCTGCTGATGCTGATGGTGTCAAAATAATATCAAGAGCTGCTACTATCCGCTCTCCAGAAGGTCTTAAGTCACCCATCGGACAAGTGGGGGAAGATGAGGGCTTCATAATCTTCGATGATGTATTCGTACCCTGGGATAGAGTCTTCCTCTGTGGTGAAAACAAATTTGCAACTCTTGCAGCACATAGTTTTGCTCTGTTTCACAGACACAGCTACACAGGGTGCAAACCAGCGGTAAGTGACATACTGATGGGATTTGGTGCTCTGATAGCTGATTACAACGGGGTTTATGAGAGGCCAAATATAAGGGAGAGGCTTGTAGAACTGGCAAGTGTGGCTGAACTTGTGTACTCTGCAGGAATAGCAGCCGCTGTTGAAGGACAGAAAACTCCATCCGGTACTTATATACCTAATGAGATATACGCGAATGTTGGGAGAAGACATGCAGGACTCAATTTTTACCACGAACTTGATCTGCTTGCAGAACTTGCCGGTGGTCTGCCGGCCGCTCTGCCATTTGCTGAAGATTTTCTGAGTCCAGAAACCANACCATATATCGAAAAATATATAAAAAGAAGAGCAGGTGTCCCAGCTGAGGAAATATACAGGTGTCTCTATGGAATATCCATAATTCTCTGTTCTTCATTTGGAGGATTCCTGGCTGTAGCGGGAGTTCATGGTGGAGGATCTCCGGTAATGGAGGACATAGCGATTTGGAGAACCTACAACTTTGAAAGTAAAAAAGAGATTGCAAAGTATCTGGTGGGAATAACTGAGGAAATGCCAAAACAGTGATTCAGGTAAAGATTTTATAATTTCAATCTCTCATAAGAGTATGCTGGAGCTGAATGGTGTGCCTGTAGAGGATACTTACTGCGAGGCATTTGATGGCATTTATTCCAGGTTTGTTGTAACTGCAAAACATAAGTGGCTGCTGAAGAGAGCTGCTTACGGTGCAACAGCTCTTCCATCCACAGTTTTTGGAGAGTCAGAAGGAGGAGTGGAAAAATGGTTATCCCCAACTGAAACTCCTGATGGAAGAATAGGGGCTATCTGCCAGGTTTGGGTCCAGAAAACNAAGAATTTNATGGATGTACTCATGAGAGAAATGAGTAAAAGGCTGAGACAGGGTGTTCTTGTCGTTCCAACAACGAGAGTCTTTAACGCAACAGATAGTGATACCAAATTCGATGCTGAAATAAACGTTGGTAGATGTGGAGACGGATACGAGTGGGAGGAGGAAATGTGGGGCAGAAAAGTCATAAGGATTCCTATCATGTTCGGAGAATTCATAATTGAGCGGTACATCGGTTATGCTGAAGGTATTGCCGGCGGTAACGTATGGTTTTTCTGTGAAAGCGAAGAGGCAGCACTTGAAGCAGGAGAAGCTGCAGTGGAAGCTTTGAAGGAAGTTGATGGGGTTATTACTTCATTTGATATATGCTCNGCAGGTAGCAAACCTGAAACCAAGTATCCAGAAATTGGACCCACAACAAACCACTATTTCTGCCCCACCCTGAAGGNCAAAATCCCTGACTCCAAGGTTCCGGATGGAGTAAAATCCATTCCCGAAATAGTTATCAATGGGGTAAGCAGAGAGGCTGTTGAAAAGGCTATGTACGTTTGTATGGATGTGGCAAGCAGAATAGACGGTGTGGTTAAGCTATCATCCGGGAACTATGGTGGAAAACTCGGGCAGCACAGAATAGACCTCAGAGACATACTCGAAAAATACGGAACCTGATAACTCAAAAATTTTTATTTTTCTCAAAAATTTGATCCTCTTTAGCAGAAACTTTATAGAGCTGGGTACCTCTGACTGTTACATGATTAATACATTTGATATGGTTGATATGGTGGAAACTGCACGTAATCCCAGAATACCTTTCGGCATCTGGAGGAAGGTGATGAAATGAGAACAGAAATCGTATTTGGGGATAGGTGGATTGAGGTAGAAGTACCGGAAACTGCGAAACTTGTCAGTCCAGGATACGGTCTCGCTAAGTTGAATCCAGCAGAGAATCAGGAGAAAGCAATTGCAGACGGAATACGGAATCCTATAGATCTTGATCCGTTGAGAGATTTGGTAAAACCAAACTGGAAAATTACAATTGCATTTGATGATCCAACAGTTCCATGCTACGCACCTGTATGGGATGTAGCGATAAAAACAGTTCTTGAGGAGCTGAAAAAAGCCGGAGTTCCCTGGGATAACATTACTTTAATCTGCGCAAATGCACTTCATCGAAAGTTCAGAATGTCTGAACTTGAGAAAATACTTGGTAGCGATATTGTAAATGCGTTTAGAGACAGAATTGCCTGTCATGACGCAGAAGACAGAGAAAACATCGTGAAGGTTGGAGAGACAAGAGAGGGATATGATGTAGAGGTTAATAAAGCATTGGTCGATTCAGACCTTACTATTTATGTGAATACATTTGCATCTGCATTTAATGGTGGCTGGAAGTCTGTCTGCGTAGGCCTATCAACCTGGAATTCAATCAGGTGGCATCATACCCCGGAAACGATGTCGATGTCATCAGATAGAAATCCACTGCACGAAATTCTTAACGAAATGGGAGAGGTTCTGAAATCTGAACTCAGAAGAGACATATTCAAAATTGAAACTGTAATGGCAAATCCTCTGCAGGTTTCCAAGGTATTTTCAGGGACTACTGAGACGTGCAGAAACGAGGTTATGCGAATCTGGCGGGAAAGAGCTCTGAGAAGGAGAGATTTGCTTGAGGAGAAGGTCGACATTGTATGTTATGGAGTTCCAAACTGGAGTCCATATGCAGCATTCACAGTTATGAATCCTCTGCTTACCCTCCTTTCTACTGGACTTGGATATCTGGGTGGAGTTATAGAGGCTCTGGGAAAGAAGGGTTGCACCACCATACTCGCTACACCCTGCCCAAATCAGTGGGATACAGTTGCACATGCGGCCTATCCGGAAGTCTGGAAAATTCTTGGTGAGATAAGAGACCCTCATGAAATTATGGAAAGATACGAGCAGAAATTCGCCACACATCGNGAGTTCATCGCAAAATACAGGTTTGAGTATGCGTTTCACCCAGTCCACGGTTTGATGGCAACACATCCTCTGAAAAGACTCAGACATACATCAGAAGTGATAGTTGCTGGTATAGAAGAACCTGAACTCGCCAGGCATGTGGGCTTTACACCTACAGAAAATGTGGAAAAAGCCATTGAAATGGCACAGGAAAGCCATGGAAAGGATGCGAGTATTGCGATTGTCAGATATCCTCTAATGTTGAGCAGACAGTGATATGAGGATTGGGATACGTTTTTTGCATATTTTCCTCTTTTCACTTTTGTTTTGTGTTCATATGGTTCCAGTAGATGTTGCTTCAGAGTCTGTGGAGGGAAAGGTTGGGAATACAAGCCTGTACAATGTTACAATTAAGTCAGTCAGATCTGAGCAAGTAATGTGTACAGATACCACCTGCAATCCAGAGGTCTATCTTGAATACCCTCACAGTCCTCCANGTACACCGGAAAGTGCAGTTTCGAAAAAGATCGAGAATGATCTGATAATAGTTTTAATACCCATAGCAGCACTTGTTATTGCTGCACTGATTGGAATATTTTCCAGAATTTTTAGAAGAAAACCCGAATAGATTTTTATGGAGTTTGATTTCTTGAAGTAAAAATAACTATTAAACATTANCAACAACCAAAACACTTATATATCACGATAAATCATTAGATACAAAGTAAGGAGGTGGTAAAATCGTACGAAATAGAATTTATTGGATCGGAAAATGTTGCGAGCATTTTAATGGAAACTTTGAGAACGGATAACAGAGAATTCGATCTTAAAAGGACTGAAAACGGATTTATACTGAGATTGTATGATTTGAGGGAGAAAAAGGGTAAGGAAAGGGGTGAAGAAAGGAAAAAAAGAATAATTGTTGACTGCACAGGAAGTGGAGAGTACAGAGATGGCTGCGTTGTAATCGTAAATAGCAAAAAGCTCCCAAACGGAAAGCTGAAAGCTATAAATGCATGCCTGATTGCACGTGAGCTCAGTTCAATGCCAGAAATACCAATGCTTGGTGCACTNGCCAAAATCGGTGTGATAAAGCTTTCATCGTTGATGGCGGCAATTTACAGAAAATACGGCTACAACCATGCTATTGCGGTGAAAAGAGGATTTGAAAGTTTTTAAAAATTTAATTAGTTTATTTTTCAATTCTATAGTATCTATACCACCCACCTTTGCTTCCAGGTTTTAATCTCTCGTCTCCAAGGTATCCGGAAAGCACAAGTTTTTTCAGAGAAATTGGAGTCACAAACTGTTCTTCACCGGTTTCTCTGTGAAGATATTCGCAAATGTGCACGGCAGTGTCCAGACCTATAAGATCCATAAGCTCAAATGGACCCATGGGAAAACCAAAAGCAAGCTTGCACATTGTATCTATCTCCTTTATTCCNGCAATACCTCTCTCGAAGAGTCTAATTGCCTCATTCATCCAGGAGACTATGTAGCGAGTTGTAAAGAATCCGGGCACATCCGCAGCTTCAACTGGTATTTTTCCAAATTTCTTTGACAGCTCCACTATCAGTTCGAAGGTCTCTTCGGATGTGAGTGCTCCCCGTACGACTTCTATCAGTTTCATCACAGGAGCTGGATTAAACCAGTGCATCCCTATGAATCTATCCTTCCTATCAACTGCTGTTGCGAGATCCGATATCATTATGCCGGATGTGTTAGATGCAAAGATACATTCAGGTTTGCAGATTTTATCAAGCTGTCCAAATATCTTTTTCTTCAGATCAGGATCTTCTGGTATAGCTTCTATTACGATATCGCAGTCCTTGAGAGACTCGAGATCTGTTGAAGTCTTAATCCTTGAAAGTATCTTCTTTGCCTCATCTTCGTTCAATTTCCCCTTCTCTACAAGCCTTTTCAATCCAAATGGCCCATTTTCAATAAGTTGAAGAGCTTTTTTAAGTATTTCGTCACTTATGTCCACAAGTACGATATCATAACCAGATCTTGCTGCTACCTGTGCAATTCCGTGCCCCATTATACCTGCACCGAGAACTCCAATTTTCCTAACTTCTTCGATCTTCATAAAATCACCACTTTCTGATTGGATTAATCTGTTGAAATAGTTTCTGAAATGTATTCGAAATCGGGAGATTTGATAACGAGGGAAAGCTCTTAAATAAAAT
>MTNC01000082.1 GCA_002010285.1 Archaeoglobus sp. JdFR-41
AAAAAAGAGTTCATAATTTGTCCACACTGCGGAAATCGCATTGAATCTTGAAACTCTCCGCAAGCCTTCTTTGGTTTCAGTTTAAAATCTATGCGCGGGCCGGGATTTGAACCCGGGCTAACGCCTCGGAAGGGCGTTGTCCTACCGCTAGACTACCCGCGCATAAAGTCTACAGAAACAACCATGGGAGGGGGATAAAAAACATTTCGATTACATCTCCCAGATTATTTCAGCCTTAATCTTTCGTTAAATATCTCCGGTAGCAGAAATTTTAATAAACCCATCTGGGTGATGACGTGAGTGATGTAACCACCCGTCCTAAACACATGGTGGGCTCGTAGCTCAGCCAGGCAGAGCGACGGGCTTTTAACCCGTCGGTCGCGGGTTCAAATCCCGTCGAGCCCGTAATAATCTTAATGGAGGATTTGAGGAGGAGATGTATGAAATTCAGGCTGCAAGATCACATGCTTGTACCCAAGCATGAAATACTCAGTAAAGAAGAGGCGGAAGAGTTGTTGAAGATTCTCGGTGTTAAAAAAGAGCAGTTNCCAAAATTGAAGGCAAACGATCCGATAGCGAAGGAAATTGGAGCCAAACCTGGAGATATAGTCAAGATCACCCGAGAGAGCAAAACAGCAGGGAGAAGTGTATTTTATAGATTGGTTGTATGAAAGATGAAGGTAGGCTTGAAAATCTGGATCAGGAGAATTGATTAGGTGGTGGTATGCTCGATACCCGTGTTTTGGCGAAGGCTTATTTTACCCATGACAGACTGGTCAAACACCAGATAGACTCCTTCAACAGGTTTCTGGATGAGGGACTTCAAAAGGTTATAGATGAGCAGAAGATCATTGAGCTTGACATTCCAGATACATACGTCAAGCTTGGTAGAATAAGTGTTGGTAAGCCAATTGTTAAGGAAGCTGACGGTACGCGTAGAACTCTTTATCCGGCAGAAGCAAGGTTGAGAAACCTGAACTACGCTGCACCAATTTATCTGGAAACAACTGTTGTAGACGACGGAGCAGAACTCGAACCTGAAATAGTTGAGATAGGTATGCTACCAATAATGTTGAAATCAAAGGCATGCAACCTCCTTGATATTGATGATGTAACNAGGGTTGGAGAAGATCCGCTTGATCCTGGTGGTTATTTCATAATAAACGGGACTGAAAGGGCTCTTGTTACTCTGGAGGACCTGGCTCCCAACAAGATACTCCTTGAAAGAGAAGAAAAGTATGGAGAAATGATGGAACTCGCAAAATGTTTCAGTCAGCGAGCTGGATACAGAGCACTGATAGTTGTTGAAAGAGGACGAAATAATATTCTTGAAGTAACTTTCCCACAGCTGCCAAAACCGATAAAATTCGTCACCCTAATGAAGGCACTGGGTGTTGAAACAGATCAGGAAATTGTGGAGATGGTAAGCTCAAACGTTGAGATAATGAAATACATGCTTCAGAATATTGAGGAAGCTGATGTAGAAACGCAAGAGGAAGCAATAGAGTTTATAGGAAGGAGAGTCGCTCCCGGACAGAGCAGAGAGTACAGAATTCAGCGAGCGGAACAGGTTCTCGANCAGTANTTCTTACCACATCTTGGCACAGACAAGGAGGCGAGAAGAGCTAAAGCATTTTTCCTTGCAAGAATGGCTGAAGCTGTTTTTGAGCTTTACACAGGAATGAGAAGGGAAGATGACAAGGATCACTATGCAAACAAGAGATTGAAACTGGCAGGTGATCTCATGGAAGAGATTTTCAGGGTTGCATTCCTTAGACTGGTCAAGGATGTTAAGTACCAGCTTGAAAGAGCAAAAATAAGAGGACGTCCACTTAAAATGTCAACAGCGGTGAGAAGCGATGTTTTAACTGACAGGATAATGCATCCAATGGCTACTGGAAACTGGGTTGGCGGAAGAACGGGTGTGTCTCAACTAATTGACAGGCACAACTACATCTCAGTACTATCTCACCTGAGGAGAGTAGTGTCTCCTCTCTCACGTTCGCAACCACATTTTGAAGCCCGAGACCTGCATCCAACCCAGTGGGGGAGGATCTGTCCGTCTGAGACACCAGAAGGTCCAAATTGTGGACTGGTAAAGAACTTTGCCGAGTATGCGGAGGTAAGTGTGGGATGCGATGAAGAAGAGGTGCTGAAGGTTCTGAAAAATCTTGGAATGGAGTCAATAAGAGGAAGCTGAATATGTTTGGGGTGATTCAAATGAGAAAATGCAGAGTTTATGTTAATGGAGCTCTTGTTGGCTTTCACGATGACGGTGAGGAACTTGCTGAGAAGATCCGAGAGTTAAGGAGAAAGGGTAAGATTTCAAATCAGGTTAACGTTGTTTACTACCCTGACTCAAATGAAGTCCGAATCAATACAGACGCAGGAAGGGCTAGAAGACCTCTTATAGTTGTTAAGGATGGAAAGCCCCTTGTAACCGAAAAGCATATTGAAAAACTCAAAAATGGTGAAATCACTTTCGATGACCTTGTCAGACAGGGTTTGGTGGAATTTCTGGACTCAGAAGAAGAGGAGAATGCTTATGTTGCTGTTTATGAACATGAGCTTACACCTGAGCATACACATCTCGAACTCGATCCAAGCCTCATAACCGGAATATGCACGGGAAGTATCCCTTACCCCGAGCACAACGCATCACCTCGCAATACAATGGGAGCTGCAATGATAAAACAGAGTCTTGGAATTCCATACTCGAACTTTGCTTGGAGGGCTGATACAAGGGGACACCTTCTGCAGCATCCCCAGATACCCATAGTAACCACTGATACTCAGATAGAGATCAACTTTGATGAGAGACCAGCAGGCCAGAATTTTATTGTAGCTGTGCTGAGTTACGAGGGATATAATATTGAGGATGCACTCATAATAAATAGGGGAAGTGTGGATAGGGGACTGGGCAGATCTTTCTTCTTCAGAACCTACGAAACAGAAGAGATGAGATATCCAGGAGGACAGGAGGACAGGTTTGAGATTCCTGGTTCAGATGTTTCCGGGTTCAGAGGAGCGGAAGAGTACGCACATCTCGATGAAGATGGACTGGTGTTCCCCGAAACAGAAGTTGGACCTGATGATGTGCTAATTGGAAAAACTTCTCCTCCGAGATTTCTTGAAGAACCAACAGAACTGGGAATATCACCTCAGAAGAGAAGGGAAACCTCCATAACGATGAGAAGCAATGAGAAGGGGATTGTCGATGCTGTTTTCCTGATGCAATCTGAAGGTGGCTCAAAACTCGCGAAGGTGAGGGTCAGAGATCTCAGAATACCTGAACTTGGCGATAAATTCGCATCGAGACATGGACAGAAAGGTGTGATTGGTTTGATTGTTCCTGAGGAAGACATGCCATTCACAGAATCGGGGATAGTACCCGATCTAATAATNAACCCACATGCAATTCCATCGAGAATGACCGTTGGCCATGTGCTTGAAATGATTGGTGGTAAAGTCGGCTGTCTNGAGGCAAGAAGGGTGGATGGAACGATCTTTCATGGCGAAAAGGAGGAGGATCTTAGNGCAGCTTTGAAAAAATTCGGGTTCAGTCATACCGGTAAGGAGGTCATGTACGATGGTATCACGGGCAAAAGATACCTTGTGGACATATTTGTTGGTGTTATCTACTATCAGAAACTGTATCACATGGTATCGAGCAAGATTCACGCCAGAAGTAGGGGTCCGGTACAGGTTCTGACAAGACAGCCAACAGAGGGAAGAGCCAGAAAAGGTGGATTGAGATTTGGAGAAATGGAAAGAGATGTGTTAATAGGCCATGGAGCGGCGTTACTTTTGAAAGACAGATTGCTCGAAGAGTCGGATAAAGTGGAGATATGGGTTTGTGGAAATTGTGGTCACATCGCCACATATGACTACCGCAGAAACACAGCGTACTGCAATGTCTGTGATGATGAGAGCAACATCCATCGCGTTGAGATGAGTTACGCGTTTAAGCTACTCCTTGACGAACTCAAATCGATGATAATTGCTCCACGAATCGTTCTGGGGGACAAAGCCTGAAATAAAGAGAGGTGGTTTAATGGTCCCGAAAAGACTGGCTGGATTGAAATTTGAGGTGCTCTCTCCCCAGGAAATAAGAAGGATGAGTGTTGCAAAGATAATAACTCCGGAAACTTACGATGATGATGGCTTTCCAATTGAAGGCGGTTTGATGGATACACGTCTGGGTGTTATAGATCCCGGTCTCAGATGTAAAACATGTGGCGGAAAAGCAGGAGAGTGTCCCGGACACTTCGGGCACATCGAACTCGCTGCTCCAGTGATCCATGTAGGATATGCGAAGCTAATAGCCAGATTGCTGAATGGAACCTGCAGGGAATGTGGAAGGATACTGATGAAAGATGAAAGAAGAGACAAATTCGTTGAAGAAATCGAGAGATTACAGGCACTCAACCAGAATTACGATGATGTTGTGAAAGAGGTTTTTAGACTTACAAAGGCGGCAAAGAAGTGCCCTCACTGTGGAGAGGATCAGATTGAAATCAAGTTTGAGAAACCAACTTTCTATTACGAAGGGGAACACAGACTCACACCGAAAGATGTGAGAGAAAGGCTTGAGAAAATTCCCAACGATGATCTTCCAGCATTTGGTCTCAATCCAAAATCATCACGCCCTGAATGGTTTGTTCTGACAGTTTTACCTGTTCCACCTGTAACTGTCAGACCATCCATCATACTCGAAACCGGCCAGAGAAGTGAGGACGACCTAACACACAAACTCGTGGATATAATTCGAATTAACCAGCGTTTTCTTGAAAACAAAGAAGCTGGAGCACCACAGCAGATTCTCGAAGACCTCTGGGAACTTTTGCAGTACCATGTCACAACCTATCTTGACAATGAGGTTAGCGGAATACCGCCAGCAAGACATCGCAGCGGTAGACCGCTGAAGACTCTGGCACAGCGCCTAAAGGGGAAAGAAGGGAGATTTAGAGGTTCTCTTTCAGGAAAAAGAGTCAATTTCTCTGCCAGAACNGTAATCAGCCCGGATCCCTATCTAAGCATCAATGAGGTTGGNGTTCCCAAGGAAATAGCAGAAGAACTCACAGTTCCGCTTTTCGTTACCCCTGAGAACATAGAGGTTGCGAGGGAGTTCATTCTCAGAAGTGAACATCCAAAGGCGAATTATGTTGTGAGACCTGATGGAAGAAGAATAAGAGTGATTGAGACGAACAAAGAGGAAATTGCAGAAAAACTCGAACCTGGATGGATTGTGGAAAGGCAACTGATGGATGGAGATATAGTCCTGTTCAACAGACAGCCATCACTTCATAGAATGAGCATCATGGCTCATTATGTGAGAGTTCTCCCATACAAAACATTCAGATTGAATCCTGCTGTTTGTCCACCATACAACGCTGATTTTGACGGAGATGAGATGAATCTTCACGTTCCGCAGAGTCTGGAAGCACAGGCCGAAGCAAAAATTCTGATGACAGTTCAGGAGCACATTCTATCCCCACGTTTCGGTGGTCCGATTATTGGCGGAATTCATGATCACATCAGTGGTCTTTACTTACTGACAAGAGGGGAGAAGAAGTTTACAAGAGAGGAGGCAATGGAGTTTTTAAGATCTCTTAACGTTTCAGAGATTCCTGTCAAATCCGAATACACTGGAAAGGAAATTTTCAGCTTCATACTTCCTGAAATAACACTGGAATTCAGGGCAGAAATATGCCAGGGGTGCAGTGAGTGCAAGAGAGAGAACTGCGAAAATGACGCTTATGTTGTAATCCGCAATGGGGAGCTTATTACCGGAACTATTGACGAGAAAGCTGTTGGCGCGTTCAAGGGGATTGTCATAGATGAAATAACCAGAAAGTTTGGAAAAGCAGAAGCAAGAAAATTTATCGATAACATGACCCAGCTTGCTGTTAGAGTTATAAGCAGACTGGGCTTTACAGTTGGAATTGATGATGAGGATATTCCTCCAGAAGCGAGGCAGCAGATTGAGGAGGTAATACGGGAAGCGGAAAAGAAAGTTGAGGAGCTAATCAAAGCCTACAGGGAGGGAAACCTTGAGCCTATGCCCGGAAGAAGTCTTGAAGAGACACTTGAAATGAGAATCATGCAGGTTCTGGGCAGAGCAAGAGATAGGGCAGGAAATATCGCCGGCAGACATCTTGGAATGGAGAATGCAGCCGTTATAATGGCTGTAAGCGGTGCAAGGGGTTCCATGCTCAATTTAACTCAGATGGCAGCGTGTATAGGGCAGCAGTCGGTAAGAGGAGAGAGAATTTGCAGAGGTTTTACCTATACCAACAGAACGCTCAGCCACTTCAGGCCTGGAGATCTGGGTGCAAAGGCAAGAGGATTTGTAAGAAACAGTTACAAAAGAGGACTGTCTCCGATTGAGTTCTTCTTCCATGCTGCGGGAGGTAGAGAGGGGCTTGTCGACACAGCTGTCAGAACTTCTCAGTCCGGTTACCTCCAGAGAAGGATGATAAACGCACTTCAGGATCTAAAAATTGAGTATGATGGCACGGTAAGAGAACAGAGCTCAGGAGTACTCGTTCAGTTTAGGTATGGTGAAGATGGAGTCGATCCCACGAAAAGTTATCGTGGTAAGGCTGTAGATGTTAGAAGGATAGTCAGAGAAATTGCAGGAGGGTGAGGTTATGGCTAATACGGATTATGAATCTCTTCTTGAACCCTATCCCATGCCTTCATCTCTCAAAGAAGAAATTAAAGCAGAGCTTGAAAGAGCTGGAGTTGCAAAGACAAAGGCAAAGAAAATTATTGATGAATGTTTTAGGTCGTATCTTGCAAATCTGGTAGANCCTGGAGAAGCNGCCGGTATAGTGGCGGCACAGTCAATAGGAGAGCCTGGCACGCAGATGACAATGAGAACTTTCCACTACGCTGGAGTTGCTGAGATAAACGTCACTCTGGGCCTTCCAAGACTCATTGAAATACTTGATGTAAGGAAAAACCCGTCAACACCCATGATGACAATAAAGCTTCTCCCTGATTATGCAAAGGATAGAGAGAAGGCAAGAGAGGTTGCAAACAGAATAGAGGCAACATATGTGAGGGATGTGGCTGATCTGGAAGTGGATATCAGAAATCTTAGAATAATCATAAAACCAGACAGGAAAACAATGGAAAGAAAGGGATTGACGATGGAAGACCTGAAGAAAAAGATCGAGAAGAATCTNAAGACTGAAATTGGCGAGGATGGAGAGAANTTGGTTATACAGATAGAAGAACCATCCTACAAGATTCTTATGAACACATTTGAGAAGTTAAAGAACACTGTAGTGGTCGGAATAAAGGAAATTAAAAGAGTTATTGTAAGAAAAGAGGACGATGAATACGTCCTCTACACTGAAGGCTCCAACATGAAAAAGGTGATGAAAGTTAAGGGTGTGGACCCAACCAGAACCACGACAAATGACATATACGAGATATATGAAGTCTTAGGAATAGAGGCTGCAAGAAACGCTATAATTCAGGAAGCACTATCAACTCTGGAGGAACAGGGTCTTGAGGTCGATGTGAGACATATAATGCTGGTTGCAGATGTCATGACAGCAGATGGGGAACTAAGGCAGATTGGGAGACATGGAGTTGCTGGAGAAAAACAGAGTATTCTGGCAAGAGCTGCTTTTGAGATGACAGTAAATAACCTGCTCGATGCTGCCGTAAAGGGTGAAGTCGACTATTTGAAAGGAATTACCGAGAATATTATTGTGGGTCAACCCATCAAACTTGGAACGGGAGATGTTGAACTGATACTCAAACTGGGGGGTAAAAAATGACAGATGTGGAATTGTTGATAAAGAGGGTTTTGAAATCCGGAAACTACTATATGGGGAGTAAAAGGTCGCTGAAGGCTCTCAAGAGTGGTGAGGCAAAGGCAGTCATTGTAGCATCTAACTGCCCTGAGGAGATCCTGAGAGAAATCGAAAAATACAACGTTCCCATACTGAGATTTAAGGGAAACAATATGGAGTTTGGAGCTTTTTGCGGAAAACCCTTNAGTGTCGCTGTCATGGCTGTTACAGAGGAAGTTGAGTGACATAGGGGAGGATTAGCATGGGGGTTAAACTTTCAGCAGAGAGTATCAGATATTTAACTCTTTTTGAAAATCTGACGGGGGCAAGCGTCAAAGACTGCATAGTGTATGACGAAAAAGTGATTTTTGTGGTTAAAAGAGGTGACATGGGTATTGCAATAGGAAAAGGCGGTATAAACGTTGAAAGGGCTAGAGAACTCATAGGAAAGAAGATTGAGATTATAGAACATTCAGACGACCCAGAGGAGTTTATACTCAACATTTTTAAACCCATCAAGGTTAATGTGAGGTTAATGGATAAAGGAGGGAAAAAGATCGCACAGGTAAGCGTCAGTCCAGATATGAAGGGAATAGTGATAGGAAAAGGAGGGAAAAACATAAATAAAGCAAAGGAACTGGCAAGAAGGCATCACGATATCGAAGATATTATCGTGAAATAAAATAAGGTGAGAATTATGGGAAGAGGTTTGTTTGCAGCCAGAAAGCTAATGGATAACCGAAAGAAGTTCAGGTGGAGTGATAGAAGGTACGTCAGAAGAGTTCTCGGCCTTGCGGTGAAGGCAGACCCGCTTGAGGGAGCACCGATGGCTCGTGGTATCGTACTCGAGAAAATAGGTATTGAGGCAAGACAGCCAAACTCAGCAATACGAAAAGCTGTGAGAGTTCAGCTGATCAAGAACGGAAGACAGATTACAGCATTCTGCCCAGGAGACGGTGCCATAAACTTTATTGATGAGCATGATGAAGTGATAGTGGAGAAAATTGGTGGAAGAATGGGAAGAAGCATGGGAGACATTCCGGGAGTGAGATACAAAGTCGTCAAGGTAAACGATACGAGTCTTAAAGAGCTTGTGAGAGGAAGAAAGGAAAAGAAGCTTCGATAACAGGAAGCAAGAGGTGTGAAGATGAAGTACGGTTTTCAAAAAGAGGATCTTCTGGTATTTGGAAAGTACGATGTTGAGGGAGTAGAGGTCAAAGACGAGGCATTGAAAAACTACATCTGTCTTAAGCCAAAATACGTTCCGCACACCCATGGGAGACATGCGAATGTCCCATTTGCCAAGAAAAACGTTTTCATTGTTGAGAGATTGATAAACAAAGTTATGAGAAAAGGGCACAACACGGGAAAGAAAATCCTCGCCTACAACATTGTCAGGGAGGCATTCGAGATAATAGAGAAAAAAACAAAGAAGAATCCAATTCAAGTTCTTGTTGATGCCCTCGCAAATGCTGGGCCGAGAGAGGAAATCGTCAGATTGAAATATGGAGGTATTGCCGTTCCAAAAGCTGTCGATACATCGAGTTTACGAAGACTTGACGTTGCTCTCAGAAACATTGCTGAAGGGGCGAGAAGAGCAGCTTTTAAGTCCAAGAGGAGTATAGCTCAGTGTCTGGCTGATGAGATAATCGCAGCAGCAAACAATGATTCGAAGAGTTATGCAATCTCGAAGAAAGAAGAAGTTGAGAGAGTGGCCAAATCAGCAAGATAAAACAGGGTGGTATAATGGTCAGAGCTAAAAAATCAATTGAAAAAATTCAGGAACTGATGTGGAAACCGGAAAGAATCAGGAACATGGGCATCGTTGCACACATCGATCATGGAAAAACCACNCTCAGTGATAACCTTCTGGCGGGTGCAGGAATGATAAGTGAAGAGCTTGCGGGTCAGCAACTCTACCTTGACTTTGATGAACAGGAGCAGGAAAGAGGTATTACGATCAATGCTGCCAACGTGTCCATGGTTCATGAATACCAAGGAGAGGAGTATCTGATCAACCTGATCGATACCCCAGGACACGTTGATTTTGGTGGAGACGTCACGAGAGCGATGAGAGCTGTGGACGGTGTTATAGTCGTTGTTGATGCAGTTGAAGGTGTAATGCCTCAGACAGAGACAGTCTTGAGACAAGCGCTTAAGGAGAACGTAAAGCCTGTACTTTTTGTAAATAAAGTTGATAGACTTATAAAGGAGCTTGAGCTAACTCCTGAGCAGATGCAGGAGAGACTAATCAAAGTTATAACCGAAGCAAACAAGCTCATAAAATCAATGCGACCCGAGAAGTTTTCTGAATGGAAACTTGACGTGGCATCTGGAAGTGTTGCGTTCGGCTCAGCCCTCTACAAGTGGGCGGTAAGTGTTCCAGCTCAGAAAACAACTGGAATTGGGTTTAAAGAGGTTTATGAGTATATCATGGATGACAACGTAAAGGAACTATCGAAAAGGAGCCCGCTACACCGAGTTGTTCTCGACATGGTTATCAGACACCTGCCATCACCAGTAGAAGCACAGAAAGAGAGAATTGGTGTGATATGGAAAGGCGAGCTGAACAGTCCAGAAGGAAAAGCTATGAGGGAATGCGATCCAGATGGTCCGATTGCTCTCATGATCACTAAAATTGTTGTGGAACCCCAGGCTGGTGAGGTTGCGGTTGGAAGACTTTTTAGCGGAACACTTAAACCTGGTCAGGAGCTTTACATCGTTGACAGGAAGGCGAAAAATCGAATCCAGACCACAGGGATCTACATGGGTCCGAGAAGGGTGGAGGTAGGTGAGATTCCGGCGGGTAACATAGTAGCACTTATAGGTTTGAAAGACGCTGTTGCAGGATCAACATGCTCAGACATTGAGGATTTTGTTCCATTCGAGAGTATAAAGCACTACAGCGAACCTGTTGTCACAATGGCCATTGAGGCAAAGAATCCGCGAGATCTACCAAAACTTATCGAAGTATTGAGAAAACTTGCAAAGGAAGATCCAACTCTCCACATAACACTGAATGAAGAAACTGGGGAGCACCTCATTAGCGGAATGGGTGAACTGCACCTTGAAGTTAAGGTTGAGAGGATAAGAAGAGAATACAATCTCGAAGTTGTAACTTCACCACCTATTGTCGTTTTCAGGGAGACCGTTACGGCAACTTCTCCAACTGTTGAAGGCAAGTCCCCAAACAAGCACAACAGATTCTACATTGTCGTTGAACCTCTTCCGGAGAAAGTGATCAAACTGTTCAAGGAAGGAGAAGTTGACATGAAGATGGACAAAAAAGAACGCAGNAGAAAGCTCCAGGAGGCAGGGCTTACCGGTGAGGAAGCTGCAGGAGTGGAGGAATACTACGAAGGAAACCTGTTCTGTGATGTCACGAAGGGAATCCAGTATCTCAACGAGACGATGGATCTGATACTTGAGGGTTTCAGGGAGGCAATGAGAGCTGGTCCCCTTGCGAGAGAGCCATGCATGGGAATCAAGGTGAAACTGGTAGACTGTAAGCTGCATGAAGATGCTGTTCACCGTGGTCCAGCACAGGTAATTCCAGCTGTGAGATCTGCAATTTTTGCAGCAATGCTCCAGGCACAACCAACACTCCTTGAACCGTACCANAAGGTGTTCATAACCGTACCGCAGGATATGCTTGGAAGTGTAACAAGAGAGATACAGGGAAGAAGGGGGCAGATTCTTGAAATGAAGACGGAAGGGGACATGGTCACTGTTGTAGCAAAAGCCCCGGTTAAGGAAATGTTCGGTTTTGCCGGAGATATCAGATCAGCAACATCAGGTAAAGCTATATGGAGTACGGAACATGCTGGATTTGAACANGTTCCNCAGGGATTGCTTGAGAACTTTGTCATGGAAGTGAGAAAAAGAAAGGGGCTCAAACTCGAGATCCCCAAGCCAGAGGACTTTGTAGGCTGATTATGCAAACTATTTTTTAAATTTTGCAATCTCTGATGGAGTCCGAAGTTCAGGATCTGGTGTATCTTTCCAAGGAGGATCGATTCACATTTTTCTGCTACAGAGGCATTGAATGTTTCAATGAATGCTGCAAAAATTTGAACCTAATCCTAACACCATACGATGTGCTCAGACTAAAAAGAGCACTTGATATGACCTCCTCAGAATTTCTGAAGGTGTACACAGAGTGGCACATTGGTTATGNGACGGGTTTACCTGTTGTGACGTTGAAAATGAACCAAGATGGAAACTGTCCTTTTGTCAGTAAAGACGGTTGCATGGTTTACAGGGACAGACCAACTTCTTGCAGACTTTACCCACTTGTTAGAATGAAAAAAGGAGATAGTGTGTTTTACTACCTCTTAAAAGAGGAATTCTGCAGAGGATTTGAGAAAGAGAAGGAGTGGAGTATCGAAGAATGGCTTAGAGATCAGGAAGTTGAGCCATATAACAGAATGAATGACGAATTTATGAAAGTAATTTTGGCAAAAGCTCAGATTACAAGAGAGTTGAACAGCGGAGAGGTGGAAGAAGTATATACTGCCTGTTTTGACCTGGATAAATTCAGAATCGAGAGAAAACTTGGTGATATTGACGATCTTGAGGTTTTAAAAAGAGGGATTGAGCACTCCTTGAAGTTACTCAGGGAGCATGAAGTTTAAAAATGTCTCAACCGCAAATCTTTTCTTTAAGTAACCTGATCAA
>MTNC01000072.1 GCA_002010285.1 Archaeoglobus sp. JdFR-41
ACGGAATCTCAAATCCAAAAAGGGTTATGGAGAGATTGCAGAGAATGATTACCGTCCCGTACAGGGCGGAGATAGATCAGGTGGAGTATTTAAGGAGGATTGCTGAGCAGGGACTTAAAAGGGAACTGGGAGTGAAATCCTGAGCCTACTATATGATGAACTACAGCTTCTCAATTACAGAGCTCAATTTTTCCTCCATTTTTTTCTTTGCACTGTCAATTTTTATAACGTAGTAATTTCTGGATGAACCAAGTTCGTAAAGTTTTGAATCAATCTCATTTAGCAGATCNCCAAGATCACTGAAACTCTCAATCTCTATAACAGTTCCCATCGGATTCAGCTGGAATTTCAAATTTCTTTTCTCCAGTATCCGTATTACTTCGGCAACGTATCTGCTCANTGACTGGCCAACTCCTACCGGAACAGCAGAAATTTCAACGATCATATCACGTATTTGTTTTTTCCCCGTTATTTGGATTTTCTTTCAATCTTGTTTTTCATGTTTTTAACGGACTCCATGTAGCTTTCGGGGAGAATTGGTTCAACGCGAAGCCCTGTGGCAGGTATGGGAAATCTGATCCCTTTTCTGTGTGTGGCTTCCAGCCCTTCTGCTATTTCATCTGCAATCTCGAATGGAAATGCAAAGGCAACTTCATCATCCTGCGTAAGACCGAAAACCCTGTCTCCATAGCATGGAAGGACGAATCTTGGTGTCCTGTCAATTAGTGCTCCAAGATATTCAGCACAGCTGGCTCTTCCAAGAATAAAAGTTTCAAGCTTTCCTCCTTTTTTGTAGAGTGCTGCGTGAACAAGTCTGAGAATTTGAGCCGGGTTTCCATAAATCACAGCAAAATCGGGTATGATCTCATCTCTTTCAAGTGGTGAGACGACACATCCAGCATATTTTCCATATTCCAGCTTTGGTACAGCTCTTTCAAACTCGACGCCTATCTCCTCGTTTACTGCATATCCAGCATTAACAGCAAGCTTTCCACTACTGTAAGCTTCATCTGGTTCAGCAAGGCCATATGCAACCAGTCCGATTGGGCATGTAGTTCTCATGTCGAAGTATACAGTCCATCTGTATCGTCTTGCCATGTTGTANATCTGACAGATTGTAAGCCCNTCAAATTTCTTCGCTTTTGATGGCACCTCTTTTTCACTTCTAACAAGTTTAAAACCTATGGGAAACGTTGGCAGTTTCAGATACCTTCCTACAACTACTGCAAATTCAGATGGNTTCATGAATTCAGTTCTCTCAAAATTTTAAATAATTGATTATTTCAACAACCTTGCATTTATTGCAACTATCACCGTGCTCAGACTCATGAGAACCGCTCCTGCTGCAGGTGTTAGAAGCACACNGTAGGAGTATAGAATTCCAGCAGCAAGAGGAATTGCGACAACATTATAGCCCGTAGCCCACAGCAGGTTCTGAAACATCTTTCTGTAGGTCTTTCTTGAGAGTTCGATCACATCAGCAACATCTCTTGGATCGTTTCTCACCAGGATTATGTCAGCCGTTTCAACCGCTATGTCCGTACCGCTTCCAATCGCAATTCCCACATCCGCCTGAGCTAAAGCAGGGGCATCGTTGATGCCATCTCCAACCATCGCTACTGCATACTTTTTCTGAACTTCTTTTATTTTCTCAGCCTTTTCATGCGGCAGAACCTCAGCAAAAAAGTCATCGAGTCCAAGTTCTTCTGCAACCCACCTGGCAACGAACTTGTTATCACCAGTCAGCATCATGCAACGAACTCCCATGGACTTCAATCTCTCAACAGCTTCCCTTGACTCCTCCCTGACCATGTCAGCGAGAGCTATTGCTGCTACAGGTTTCTCATTTCCTGACTCATCTGATTTCAAAAGGAATATGACTGTTTTACCGTGTTTCTTTACTTTTTCCACCTCTTCGCTGCCAACTTCTATTCTATTCTCGGCCAAATAACCCGGACTGACAACTTTCAGCCGTTTCTCGTTAACCACTCCTTCTACTCCTCTTCCGGGCAGTGCTTTGAAGTCTTCGACCGCTGGAATGTCAAGACCAATTTTTTCTGCGTGTTCAACTACTCCTCTGGCTACCGGGTGTTCTGAATGCGATTCAAGAGCTGCTGCAAGTCGAAGAACGTCCTCATTGCTGATCTCTGTTAGCGGGATTACGTCCGTAACTCCAAATTTTCCTTCAGTGAGAGTCCCTGTCTTATCAAATACCACCGCCTTTAAGTCTTTGGCCCTCTCAAAAGCCTGTCTGTCTCTGATGAGTAAACCTGATTTAGCAGCCAAAGATGTTGAAACTGCAACGACGAGTGGTATTGCAAGTCCGAGAGCGTGAGGACAGGCTATAACCATCACTGTCACAGCCCTCTCTATGGCGAAGACGAATTCCATTCCAAAAGAGAGCCAGATTATGAGAGTCGCAATACCGACGGTGAGAGCCACAATTGTGAGAACGAGGGCAGCTCTATTTGCCAGGTCTTGTGTTCTCGATTTGCTNTCCTGAGCCTGTCTAACAAGTTCAATAACNTGACTCAGGTAGGTGTCTTTTCCAGTTCTTCTTATTTCAACAACAAGTGAACCGTCGCCATTTACCGCTCCGCCAATAATCTCATCTCCAACCTTTTTCTCCACGGGTTTGCTCTCTCCAGTTAACATGGCTTCATTGACGTAGCTTCTACCTTCAACGACGATCCCATCAGCGGGGATTTTTTCTCCAGGCTTGACGAGGACTTTATCACCGGGTTTGAGCTCTTCCACATCTATCTCAATCGTAGTACCATTTTTCACAAGGTGGGCAGTGGAAGGCATAATTTTGACGAGCTCTTCGAGAGCTCGGGATGCACCAAGAACAGATCTCATCTCGATCCAGTGTCCTAAAAGCATGATGTCAATAAGGGTTGCAAGCTCCCAGAAGAAAAATTTACCAGCAAGACCGAAAACAACTGCAGAGCTGTAGAAGTAAGCAACGCTTATCGCAACGGCTATCAACGTCATCATTCCTGGCTGCTTCTTCTTCNGTTCATCAGTAAAACCTTTCAGAAATGGGTAACCACCGTAAAGGTAAATGAACGATGCAAGAGCAAACAGGATATAGTTGCTTCCAGGTAAATCGATTCGGTAACCGAGAAAACTCTGAATTGCTGGGGATAGTATTAAGACAGGAATTGTCAGGATCGCAGATACTATGAATCTTCTCTTGAAATCTTCCAGCATGTGCTGATGGTGGTTCTCGTGTTTTAACTTGTGCTTTGCGTGGTTTTTCAACTCTTTTCCATTTTCAGGAGGTTTGTGCATATTGTGCACTTCGGTGTGCCCTTCATGTTCCATTCCGGTCATGCCTGAATGTTCGTGGTGTANGTTCTTCCCGTTGCCCTCTCTATTGCNCATGTTCAATCACCTAATCTTTTTCAAGTTCTTTCTTCATTTTCTGGTACTCTTCATCAGTTATTTCTCCTCTTGCGTATCTCTCCTTGAGGATTTCCAGAGCTTTCGAGTCTTTTTCGCCTTTACTCTCTCTTACGATAAGATAGATTATCAGGAATATCCAGCCTATCATGGGGAGAAGTACCAGAATAAACCACAGCAGGCCGTTCATACCTCTCTTGTTGGCGTCCTGGTAAACGAGAAATCCGATAAAGAGGAACAGGATGAACCAGAAAATCATCATTCCTCCGAAAAGTGGAAAACTCCACCAGTTCCAGTAGTGCATGTAACCGTTNATAACACTGTTATATCATTTTTAATATTTAATAGTATGGGGGAATTGAGTGTGGTTTCCAAATCTCAAAGTTGAGTTTTTCTGAGACTTCGAGGTATCAAACCCTGAAGCATCATACAGTCAACAAGTACGAGAGCAACCATTGCCTCAACAACTGGAACTGCTCTGGGAACTATACAGGGNTCATGTCTTCCCTTAACACTTATTTCGACTTCTTCCATTTTTTCGTAATCCACGCTTCTTTGTTTCTTCGAAATGGATGAGGTGGGCTTCACAGCAGCTCTGAGCACAATGTCCTGTCCAGTGGAGATACCTCCAAGAATTCCACCNGCATTGTTAGAAGCAAAGCTTATTCTACCATTTTTTAAAATAATTTCATCGTTGTTCTCACTTCCTTTTTTCCTTGTTGCCTCAAACCCACTTCCTATCTCTACACCCTTTACAGCGGGAATTCCCATCACTGCATATGCCAGATAGGCATCAAGNTTTCCAAAAACCGGTTCACCAATTCCTGCCGGTACGTTTCTTGCAACAACTTCTACAATACCGCCTACACTGTCTCCTTCCTTAATAGCCTTTTTTACAGCTCCCTCTATTTCTTTCCTGACCTCCTCGTCTGGACATCGTAGAGGATTTCTCTCTGCGATCTCAAAAGCCTTTTCAACATCATCAACCTTGCATCTTATTCCGGCGATTTCTCTGGAGTATCCGTAAATTTTCACTCCGAAATGGGAAAGAATTTTTTTGGCGATTGCGCCAGCAGCAACTCTTGCCAAAGTTTCTCTTGCAGAAGCTCTTCCACCACCTCTCCAGTCTCTGATACCAAATTTAGCCAAATAGGTAAAATCAGCGTGTCCCGGACGCAGAACAGTCTTGATTTCCTCGTATGCAGATGAATCAACATCAACGTTTCTGACCATCATCGATATTGGCGTTCCAAGTGTTACACCTTCAAAAATTCCTGAAAGTATCTCAACTCTGTCCTCTTCACTTCTTTTTGATGCGTAAGCACCTCCCGGCTTTCGTCTATCAAGTTCCTTCTGTATGTCCTCCTCTGATAGCTTTAAGCCAGCNGGACAGCCATCTACAACGCATCCAACGGCTGTTCCATGACTCTCTCCCCATGTTGCCACCCTGAAGACNTGTCCAAAGGTGTTCACATTCATAATGTGTTACGGCGATAAATAAGAGCATCGGCAACTCTGTATTTATCTTTCAACCAAGTCAGTTAACAGTCTTGATAAAACCATAAAATATAAAAATAGTTGAAATAATGCCAAACGGTACAAGAAGAACTCTTGGAGAGACGTTGAGTTTCCCTCTATCCCACTGCATATTGATCAGAAATGTGAAAGCAATTGTGTATGGTATTATGACACTTGAAAGGATTTTCAGTTCTGTGATATCTGTTGAAAATAGGACGTGAACCCAGGACAGAACAGCAATAGCCATGAGTATGTAGAGCGATTTGATAACTTTTTCTGGGCCGAAAAAAACAGCAGTGGTTTTAAGTCCTGCCATACTGTCGAATTTGTAGTCGGAAACAACTGTTGGAACATAAAACACAGAAGCAAGCACGAAAGCTGCGATGCAGACATCCAGTTCAGGCATAACTCCACCAATCATCAAACCAGCATAAAATGCAACAACTGACGCCAGAGAGTTGCAGACAACATCCATAAGAGGAATCGCTTTCACTCTTGGTGGAGCAGAATAAATGTACCCGAGGAAATTGGCAAGAAGAATTGCCAGCAAAAATTGTGTGTTGACAAGTGACGCCAGAAAGATGGATACTGAAAGAGATGAGAAAGCGATAATTCTTGCTTCTCTAATCGAAATCTCACCAGTCACAATCGGNTGGTTAGAGAGATTTATGTCTTTGACACTTCCATCGTGAAAACAGTCCACTTCTCTATCGTAAATTGCATTTACAGTAAAGCTGAAGCTCATCCAGAAAATGAATGAGGCAAATNCAAGGGCAATTTGAGTGATCTGAACTGCACTTCCAGCTGAAATCCCAAAGCCAACTGCAAATGGGAGAAGGAAGCATATCCATGCAACAGGTCTTAGCAACCTGTAGTATCGGGACTGGATGAGTGACTTTACAAGTGGTTGTCCGGAGTTTAACTGAATTCTTGGAAAACGGATAATTGCAAGTCTCATTCAAACAAACCTCTGATTTAAAGTCTTCTCGCTTTAGATGATGATGCAAGCAAAGCATCAATCAGAAGAATTTTCGCAGGTGTAACTTTTAGAATTCCCTCAATGGTCGTTCCGCCAGGAGTTGCGATTCTTTTAAGCATCTCATCAAGACCNTATTTAAGATACAGATCTGAAGAATTTCGGAAGGATGATACTGCAACTTTGATTGCTCTTTCGTACGGTACACCATCCTTGATGGCAGAGAGAATGAAAGCATGTATCAAACAGGCGAGAATTGCAGGCGAGCTACCTATGTACGAGATCATTACTTCCAGCTCCTCCTCACTGTCGCATTCAAGGAATTCGGCATCAAGAAATTCAAGATGTTTAACCGTTTCAGCTGGGTAACATGCTACGAGAGAGCGATCTTCGATTGCCAGATTTGTTATGGCCCTGAATGGCCTTTCGATATGTTTTTTCATTTCTTTTAGTTTAACACCTGCTGCAAAACTGACGACTGGACGACCACCAGCAACATCACCTATCTTTTCCAAGTTTTCTCTGAAAACATCTGGTTTGAGNGTTACGAGATAAACATCACNTCCATCTGCGTCTTCAATTCTGCTTTTGAAAGTGATCCTCTCAANAGTCTTCTTTTCTACATGCCTCTTAATTGCAATTACATCTACCTTTTTCGCAGCATTTTTTGCAAGCGCCATTCCAAGATTTCCCGCGCCTATTACGGCTACTTTCATGGTANTTCAAACTTAACTTCTTTCACACGGCTATCAATCTGCGATTTCTTTTATCTTTTTCCTGTAGTATTCCAGAGCCTCACTGATAAACTCTTCATTGAGCTTTCCNTGAAGCGATTCAACTTCAAAAATCCTCTTTGGTGGTTGAAGCTTCTCCGGATCGAAGCCCATTTTCATCTTAAGCTTCATTTTCTCTCTGTAAATTTCCTCTCCTTTCCTCACAAGTTCATCCTCATCTATCTCAACTCCAAGCGGTTTGAATGCCTTTACTATAACATCGGGAGTGTAAATACCCCGGGCAAAAAAGCAGACAACAAGGCTTGAAAGAATCTGTCTCCACGACTCTTCCTGAATGAGCTTATCAATTACCTCTTGTGGTGTGTAATCTCTGATTTTCTGGTCAAGGCTGTAACCGGCTGAATCGAGATGACTGTGTCTCATGCCTGTAAGGAACCCGAGATGGGCAGCATAACCTGTGTGGTATCCTGGCATCTCATTCCCTCCAAAAGCAAGAGCAAACTCTTTTCCACCGTAAACACTGGATGCGTAATCCACTCCTCTTCCAAGAGCNTCGTAAAAATCATTTGGTTGCAGGTATATATATTCGACAGCTTTAAGGTAACAGTCAACATCGCCAAAGTTCAGTGGGAGAAGTGTCTCGTTTTCGGTGATTATCNCTCTTTTGTATGCTTCAGTAGCCCAGGCGAGGCATACACCCGTNCTCATGGCATCGAGCCCGTACATCTCCACCCTGTGTATTAGTCTGAGCAGGGAATCCCTGCTACCGATCCCGAGCATCGAACCAAGAGCGTAAATAAGCTCATAATCGTAAGAGATCATGATGGTTTTGTAGAAGTAAGGCTCATCCTCGTATGGAATTCTCAGCACTGCAAGGTGGATACATGCGATGGGGCAGTGATTGCAGGCAATTCTTCTTCCAAGATTGTGCTCTGCAAGAGCTTCACCGCTTATCTCTTCAGCGTCCTCGAATCTCGCGGATGTAAGGTTTCTTGTTGGAAGTGATCTCATCTCGTTCAGAGGGATCACATTACCTGCAGTACCAAGAAGATGATACTTTTTCATGGCATCGGATTCGAGAATGAGTCTGAATATGTCTTTGTATGTCTCTCTGAACAGCTTGCCATTTGCAGGTGTGAACTTCTTTCTACCTCTGACCACGAGAGCCTTTAACCTCTTACTTCCAAAAACTGCGCCAAGCCCAAGACGACCAAAATGCCTGTAGGTTTCGGTTGTGACACATGCGTACCTTACAAGCTTCTCTCCTGCTCCACCTATTCTCATTATTGTNCTCATACCTCTTCCAGGCTCGTTTTCTGCAATTATCCTGCCTACAATAAGAGAATCAGGGATATCCCACAATACCCTTCCATCCCTGAAGTAAACTCTGTCGTTATCGACGACAACGTATATGGGTTTCTCACTCTTCCCCTTGATAACTATCGCCCCATATCCTGCATTGGCTATACTTGTCGCAGTTCTTCCACCAGCATGACTCTCGCCCAGATTACCTGTTAGGGGGCTTTTGAAGAGAGCTACCGTTTTAGAAGCAAGGGGGTATGCTGGTGTGAATGGACCAGTTGCAAAAACTATAACATTTTCTTCTCCCAGTGGGTCAGCATTTGGTTTGAGTTCCTCATTTAGAAGCTGAACCGCAACACCTGTTCCCCCAATCCACTGTTCAAATAGGTCTCTTCTGTCTTCGATTTCGTAACTGTATGTCGAAAGGTCAATTTTGAGAACTCTACTCCTCATGTCTCCACCCCCTCGTGTATCTCTTCGTATGCCAGCACACCATGTGGGCAGAATTCAGCGCAGTATCCACAGTGAATACAAACAGCAGATTTCCCGTCTTCTCTCTCAAAGATGGCATTGATTGTGCATGCATCTCGACAGTATCCACATCCNATGCAAAGTTTTTCTCTCAAAACTACGCCTCCGCCCTTCTTTGGAACAAGAGCCCGAGTTGGGCATACCTGAGCACACGGAGGCTCTTTACAAGCATGGCAGAATATTATGGTTGCACCCCTTTCAAAACCACTGAGACTTGTTGCAAGAATTCCGGAACTGTCTATTCCTATTTCAGGGTTTTTTGCCGATCTTCGAGCGCAGGCATACATGCATATTGCACATCCCACGCACTTCTCTATGTCTTTTATTACGAGTCTCTTCATTTTTCTCCACCACTCTCTGAGAGTTTTTCAAGTTTCTCGCCAGCTATTCTGTCGAATGCTTTCACAAAAGCCTCCTCTTTTCCTCTTTCAACAACAGTTGCTGCAGCTATTTTATGCGTAGCATCAGCAAATCCTCCAACCGCCTCACTTGCCTCTGGAACGAGAACATCAAGTCCGGGCATCTCACCTCTCAGTATCTTTCTCTGTAGTGGGGGTGGAACTCTACCGCTCATTTTGGCAACGTTCCAGTCAATCTCCCCGACATCGGGGATAACTCTGGGCATGTTCTGGAATCCGATAACGTACTTGCTGTCATCCACAAACGTCATGTCTTTGATCTGCTCACAGAATTCACCAACNGTTTTCACACCCATGGGTGAGAAAAGATCGCCCACGTGGAACCACTGACAGTACTTCTCTTTCTTAAGCTCACCATCCTTAAGCAATTCTATTGCTTTCTCGAATTTTTCTGTTCGGATTTTTTCGAGTCTTTCCACTTCACTTAAAGTCTTCTCACTGAAACCATTGAAGCAGGCNTCGATTCCAAGTCTGTATCCCTTTCTTTCGTATCCAACGGCTCCAAGTGTTGTTAACCGAGCTGCGATAACATCGGCAAACTCATCAAAGAACTTGACATAGTACCTCTCTTTCGCCGCCTCCACCTTCACCTTCACCTGTCCGGTATCTGTAGCNTCGTCGAGAGCAAATCTGTCAAATCCGAGAACTCCACCGCTTCTGTCATGATAATCTCCAACGCTTCCAAGTACTGCGAGATATGCATAGTCTCTGGCCTCTTCACCAGCGAGAATTCTGTAAAATATGTAGTTGAGGGTTGAAGCAGAGATAAATATGTCTCCAGAAATCCCAGCAAGTTCTGGATCAAGAACGAAGACGGTGTCACTCTCGATCGCTCTGGCAGGATGGTGGTCTATGATAAATACGTGACATCTTCCTGCGTTTATTCTGTCTATCATTTCTGCAGCAAGTCCGGCCAGATCAGTGTAAATTACAACACCATCTCTATTCTCATGAATTCTTTCAACAACTGATGGGTAAACCTTCTCTATACAGATGAATTCAGTATCAAAACCACAGTACTCGCAGGCTTTGGAGAGGATTGCAGCAGAGCATATTCCATCAGCATCGTTGTGATGAACAACAGTTATTCTCTCTCCCTCAAAACTCCTTATTTTCTCTGCTGCCCTCCCCACCCAGTCGAAAAACTCTTTGTTAAGAAACTCCTCCATGCTTTTTTCTAATAATTGCAAGATATTAAAAATTTATGCAGAGCTTCCAGAGAAAAGTATGGCTATTCAGACGCTATTTAGGCTGTTTTCGGTCAAAAAATGGACTCTTTCCAGTCGCAGAAATGGGAATACCCATAACAATATCTCCTCTTACAAATCCGAGTTTCATTGCGGCAGCTCCTATTCTGTACATTATGCGTGTATCTACACCCAGAATTGCGGAAACCTTAACAGCGGAACCCAGTGCAATTCCAAGATCAAGTACCTTGAAAGCACAGTTCGGCCCGGTAAAATCCTTTCCCTTCCTTCTGGTTATCTTTTTAAATTCAGAGCAGTTTTCAAATCCACAAGCTCCACAGTTAACACCTATCGACTTTTCTCCTTTCACTCCAAGAAGGAGAATGGCCTGTGACTTTCTAACACTTTCTGCATCTCTGATAAAGTCTCTATCTCTACCTTCCTCTCCTGCAAGTTCCTCCATTTTATCAGCAAGTTTTTTCAGTTCCTCTCCGTCCAAGTATATTATTTCAACATCGTCTTCACCTTTTGATTTAGGAGCCGTTCTGGCACTTTCTGCCATCAATAATGCTACGATTCTCACACCCTCATTTCTGAAATCCTCCTCTCTCCGCAACATGTAATTCTTTAAACATCCATTTTTTAAAATAGTTTGTCAATCCAGGCCACGTTTGAATTCATATCAAGTCAAATTCTTCGTTACTTATTTCCCGATATATTACCACTCTGTTTTTTTAATTAAATTCTTGAGCTTTTCAATTTCTTCTTTATACGTTCTATATCCAGTATCGGTAATTCTAACAATTGTCCTTAAACCTTTGTTTGTTATTACCTTTTTTCTTTCTATATATCCATTTCTTTCAAGCCTCGTGAGATGTGTGGTTAGACTACCCCAATCAATGCCAGTGGCTTTGGATAGGTCACCTTCCGTCATCTCTCTAAAAATAAAAAGAACTGTCATTATAACGATCCTTTTTGGATGCACGATATTATCATCAAGCATGGACAATCTTCTCTGCCTTGAAGAAGATGTACATTGCTGTAGTGAAGTATATCAGTAGCATCATGGAGAGGCATAATAATCCGGAGGCTATGATGATATTAAAGCTCATTGGCAGTTTTGAGATCGGATACAGTACAATTGAACTCAAGACGATTAGAATTCCTGCATAGGTCATCACTCTTATTAGAGGTTTTCTTTCAGNGTACAGCCCGCAGAGGAATAATCCTAAACCTAAAGAGAGATACCAGATCGTGTTAAAGTAGAGAGCTGATACATTAACTGCCTGCGGAAGTAATGCGTAGAAAACTATAAACGGCGTAAAGAGTAAAATAATACCCCCTCTCCACCTTTTTTCGACNTCCTTCTCTCTTGGCATGTACTTCAAAATCCTTTGATAAACATATCCGCTGATTATGCCTGCGATTACTACGAGAACCCAAAATACCCTGTAGTCCAGAATACCGAAAAGTATCAGGCTGTTGCCAAGTATGTTCATCGATCCAAAGACCATTCCAAATATTACCCAGGCCATTGCCGAAGCTATGTTGTATCTGTATTTCTCCAATTTTAAAGCCAAATCACCCAGCCTTGCCATATCTTCCATGCGTTAATTTT
>MTNC01000054.1 GCA_002010285.1 Archaeoglobus sp. JdFR-41
CACTGACAACTCACGCTGATCTGAAACTATATCGCTTAGAAATTCTATCACTCAATTCCAAAGCTTTTACCAAGTATTCTTTCCACACAACGAACAGCTGANCGGGCAGAAAAGTCCATACCCACTCCTCTTCCCCGCACGGTGTCTCCAGCAAAGAAGAGNCCATCCACACCGGGTGCTTTGTAGTCTGGTCGAAAGACACCGACACATCGAGGGCGTCGAGCTATCCCGTCGATTCCAGTAAAAGTTCCCTTTACTGCCCATTCCACTTTATCCCATATTCCCGGAAAAAGTTCCTCAAGGTCTTCTTTCAGCGCTTCAATCTTTTCGTCCACAAGTGTTCTATCGTTAATATCAAGTTCGCACGGGCAACCGCCTATAAAGAGGTGTTTACCTTCAGGAGCGACTGAAGGATCAACGTTTGTGATAGGTAGAAACTGCAGAGGCAGTCCTGTTCGCTTTAATTTGTAAACAACGTGATGGCATAAACTCTCCGTCGCCGGTTCTCTCATGGCCAAGATTGCCCATCCCAGGGCAGATGTAGTATTTCCTCTAAGTCCNTCNACCATCTTCTGGAANAAGGCAGGAAAGACACTGCGAGGGACAATGCGGAATATGTCCCAGATCATTCCGGTATAGATTACCAATGGAGCCTCAATGAACTCTTCATCTGCCAGAACGTATTTTGACATGTAGAATTCCGGATCTACTTCTNTCTCAACCATCACACCTTTTACTTCCTGATTTTCAATCACAATGCGTGCCACATTTGTTCTTAGTCGTACTTCGGCTCCCTTCGATACCAGATAATCGTACATCGCTTTCCAGAGTTTACTAAAACCACCCTTCGGAACTCCTGCAAATTTACCTGTTTTGAGAATGCGACCTATTGAAAATATTACCTCGGATGCCGCTATGTCGTTGGNATCGGGCAGAGTCGTAATAACCATAGCCATTGCGCGAANGACATCCTGAATAGTTTTATTATCTGTCCGCTCGCGTATCCAGTCTTCGATTGACTTGTCATCGTATTTCCAGAGCTCGTCTTCTGGAATATTTATTATTTCAGCAGCAATTGACGAAAAATCAGGATCATCAAAGGGAACAAGTTCTGTCATGTCTCTCCAGCCCTTCTCTGTATATACTCTCAAACCGGGAATCTCACACCACTCCACCTGTATCCCAAGCATATCCAGTACCTGTCCCAAAGCACTCGCGCCTGATGTGATCATGAGGTGCATACCATAATCAAAGATGAAACCCCTGTACTCAAAACTGCATGCTCTACCTCCGAGGCGATCACCTCTATCCAGAAGAAGCACTCTCTTTCCTTCACTACTCAACAGAGTGCCAGCTGTAAGACCTGCGACTCCACAACCGATAATTATAACATCATATTTCTCCATACCAAATTTAATTTTTGATGATTTAAAAACTTTGTGAAACATTGTCTTACCCGAGATTATTTTGCAACCCACATCTCCAATGTGAGGAAACTAACGAAACAAGAAGAACAAATGGATAATCAGATAACTTGACAAAGAACGCCAACGAGGAAATAGCTGCTGTGATGAGAGTAATGTTGAGAAGAATTCGCAAACTGAAAAACAGTACGAAGAGGGCAGTAAAGAGAGAAAAGCCAGACACTTCATTCCTCAACCAAAAATTTTTCATCAAAACTAAGCTGTTAAACCAAACTTATCCCTTGGTTATCAGCTCAGGTTTAACATCTGCCCCTACAATTTCAGGTAAATTCCCGGCCAGCGCTACAAATTCGTCTTTTATTATGAGGATGCCTTCTACATAATTTTTAAATTCAGTATAAAAATCGGACACAGTTTCTTCAAGTTCCTGTTTTCCAAAATCCTTTCCAATTCTGTTGCCAAGAGCTGTTGCAAGTGCGTCTGCTATGCTTGCGTCTTTCGCAATCACTGTTGCAGCATCGGCATATCCAAAGCTAACAGAATGTCCAATTTTTCCACTTGAAGTGCAGATTGCAAGAAAATCTACTGGATCNACTCTAAAAGCGAGTTCTGATGGATATATCCCGATAAGCAGTTCCTCACCGGTATGAATTGCTATATCCCCTCCATTATCAACCACAGCAATCTCTGCTCCACTCTGAACCATTTTTTCAACTGCATAACCAGCAATTGTCCCGGCTACTGCAGCCATTGGTCCAACTTTCGCGATCCTTGCCGCATTACACATCCTGATAACAACATCATCTGCATNAACACACTCAACTGGCTCATAACTTGTAAAAAATTCTGGATAGAGAGAAATGTGGCTCTCAATCTGATTTCTTGCTTCCAGAATCGCCATAACCGCAATCTTGTAATATTTCTCATTCTCAGTTAAGATTGTCGTAATGGTTTCCCTATAGGAAAAGGAGAATCTTTTAAAACTCATATTATCTCCNTTTTAACTTCGTAGATCGAGTAGCTTCTTGATATCCATTATCGAGTGTTCTACAGTTCTCTTTTTCTCGTGAGCGATTATTTTGGGGAGAAGTTTTATTACCGAAAAGACCTTTCTGTTTAGCAGAGCTTCTACGAACTTCTGCTCATTTTCAACCCACTCGAGTTCTCTGAATATTCTTTTTTCGTATTCATCCAGCCTTCCCTCTTTTAAACATTCAAAGAGGACATTAGCTGAAATCAATGATGGTATGTTCCCCTCCCCAGCTCCACTCACAGTTCCAATAGATTCTCCAACGCCCACAATATTCTCGTAAATAAATGGTCTGCAATCGGAGAGTTTCATCATCCTCAAACTACCCCAGCAGTTACAGACACCACTCTCTGAATTTTTAAACCCGTATCTTTTTCTCAATCCATCAAGAAGATGGATTACTCTCTCTTTCTCCATCTCTCCAGCACCTATATGCCACTTTCCATCAGCAAGGGGAAAAGCCCAGGCATAGCCGGTTTTTTCCAGATGGATGTAGAAATTGTCCTCGGCATCATGTTTTTCCACACACTGATATGCAATCCCAACCCTGTCGTTTTCGATAGGTGGCAGAATTGCTCTCGCCACACCTGTTGCATCTATGATGATATCTACTTTTCTTCTTTCTTCAAAGTCCATTTCCTGCCAGAGATCCTCGAGAAGCTTTTTTCTGTCAAATGTAACGAGATCTTTATTCTTAAAGAAAACCCCATTCGCCACGACACCTTTCGGTTTTACGAGGNCATACTCGTCAAAACTCAAACCAATTTTTCTGTAAATCTCCTTTGCCTCGCTGTAAACCGTCCCCCACCCACATCTGCAATCAGGAGTTTTTCTTTTATCGAAAATAGTAACATCAAAACCATCTTCTTTCAGCAGATGATATAAGAAGCTTCCAGCCATTCCTGCACCATAAATTTGAATTTTTGGGTTATCAAGAATATCAATTTTCATCATCCCAGATCTCATAGCGATTCAAGGTTTTCCACAACTGCATCTGCAAATTCCCTCGTTCCCACAAGATTTCCNCCAACATGACGGTGAATATCGTATGTGACAGTTCCACCGCTGATTGTCAACTCCACCGCTCTTTTTATCATCTCGCTCGCATCCTTCCAGCCCAAGTATTCAAACATCAGCGCACCTGTCAGGATCTGGGCTGTGGGATTTACCTTGTTCAATCCAGCATATTTGGGGGCTGAGCCGTGGACAGGTTCAAACACACCTATTCCGTCTCCTATATTGCTGCCAGGTGCTATACCAAGACCACCTATAAGAGCTGCCGCAGCATCGCTGAGATAATCACCATTAAGGTTTGGTAACGCTATGACATCATATTCAGCTGTCCTTGTGAGAATCTGCTGAAACATGTTGTCTGCAATTCTATCCTTCACAACTATCTTACCTTCTGGTTGCTTTCCACCGTATTCATCGTAAAGTTCACTTTCAGTTATGCAGTAGTCACCAAACTCCTCTTTTGCAACCTCGTAACCCCAATCTCTGAACGCTCCTTCAGTATACTTCATTATATTGCCCTTATGAACGAGAGTAACGCTACTCCGGTTGTTTTCTATCGCATACTTTATCGCCATTCTCACAAGTCTTTTCGTTGCAAACTCGCTGATTGGCTTTATCCCTATTCCTGAATCTTCCCGTATACGTACACCGAATTCTTTTTCAAGAAATCTTATAACCTTCAATGCTTCCTCACTTCCACGAGGCCACTCTATTCCAGCGTAAACGTCTTCNGTATTCTCCCTGAAAATTACGAAGTTTACTTTCTCAGGATTCTTTATTGGACTCGGAACACCTTTAAGATAGTAAATCGGCCTCACATTTGCATACAAGTCCAGNACCTGCCTTATTGTAACATTCAAACTTCGATATCCTCCTCCCACTGGAGTTGTAAGCGGACCCTTAAACGCGACTCTGAACTCCCTTATGGCATTCAGAGTATCTTCGGGTAGATGAGTGCCATACATCCTGTACGCATCCTCACCTGCAAACACCTTAAACCAAACTACTTCTCTACCTGTTTTCTCAGCAGCAGCGTTAAGGACTCTTAAAGCTGCAGGGACAACGTCTTTACCCGTCCCATCTCCCTCAAAATACGGTATCACAGGGTTATCAGGAACTATGAGGTTTCCATTCTCATATTTTATTTTCTCTCCTCCTTCTGGTGGTTTCACTTTTTCGTAGTTGAACTGCATACACCCGTGGCTGTGAGTCTTTATAAAATCCTTCCGCTACACAGAGTCTCTATTTTGTATTGTAAAATCATTGAAACACCACATCTCTGCTACGGAATTCCAGAAGTCATTTAGCAAAGAAGACCGGCGGTAAACTGACATATGCGATTTTACTAAGACCTATTTCCTTCAGAATTCTAATTGCTTCTTTCAGATCTTTCGCTGAATCAAATCCGAGAGGTTTCAGTGCTCTTGACGAGCTTCCAGCGACTATCANCTTTTTCAATCTTTTAAATCCCAGAGAACCCCAGTAATAAGCAATCACAGCATGAGCTGGATGATAAGCAAGATTTTCAGCGTAAGCCTCCATCAGTCTTGAATCTTCGATGAGTTCTTCCTCAGCTCTTTCAAGCTCTTCCAGAGTGACTTTACCCCTTGCAAGGTACTCATAGTAAAACTTTTTGTATGCCGGATGCTGCTTTTCATCGAAGACTTCTGTGACAGGATTCTGGACAATAAATGCAGCGTTCTTTGCGAGTATTTTCTCAAACATATTACAGAGATAACCTCTCACGAGAGTGTGAAACAGAACAGGATTGAGTTCAGAACCTACATTGTACGGTGACATATTCGGAAGTCCAAATATAAGTGCGTCGTACTTCTCCTTAATTTCAACTCCTCTGTGCTCGTCTATTTTTTCCAGAGCTTTTTGATGGACTTTCTCCACATCTCCAGCAGCAGCATAAGCAACTTCATATCCTGCTCTGTACCATCTCCTGACCGCAGATTTAACCACTGCTGGCATGAGGTTGGAAAACCTTAACATGAGTTTCTGATCCAGTTTCTCCTTTCCCCTAATTTTTTCCCAAGATTTACTAACAAAACCGCTGAAAAAACTGTTATCTACCACCACTTCAACCTGAAAGATCCGTACATGTTCGGCCACATGCTTTCCTATCTCCTCTATTACTCCATGCATTTCTGAACTGGGGTTCATGTAAGAGCCCTGAATCAGAACCTCGGGAATATGATGCTGCCTTATACATTCATAACTCCCCAGTCCAACAGCGATCGATTTCCAGCCACCGTTCATCGGAAGGAATGGTAGGCTGAGATAAATCAACACATCGGCATCAGCAGCGTACTCGTTAATCTCAACTTTATAGCCCGACTCAGTTTCACCGAGAGAAACAACTTCTCTGCAGTCGTGATTGATGGTCTTGTATGAAACAGCTATATCACCCAGCATGGATTTGAGTTCACTTCTGCTGCACTTTCTGTGCATTCCAGTTGCACAGATGAAGAGGATGTTATTCTTGTCAATTCCTGCATTCTTCAACCTTTTCAAAACTTCTTCAGCCATAATTTTTCGTGGATCGTTCCTTGGTAGTGGGAGTGGCACACTGACATCGTCAAATGCGATGACAACCTCTGAATCCTTCCCGACAATTTCCTCCAGNGTCTCTTCCGCCTCATCGAGAGCCTTGCTCACAATCTCTCTCGCCGATAGATTTGGCTTCAAAGGTTCTGGTGGGTAGATAATGTCTACCTCACTGGGAAAATCGTACACGAGTACGTCATCACCGTGGAAAATTATTTCCTTCATCATTCTACCTCCGCCATCTTTTTCAGCATTTCACAGGGTTTGAAGACTTCTGCACCCGTTTCTTCAAATTTCTTCTCCAGAACATCTATGAGGGTCCTATATCCGAGCATCTCAGCAACGTCAAATATTCCAACTGGAGATGCTGTAGCGAGCTTGTATGCGATATTCACAGTCTCTCTGTCCGTCAAACCTTCCTCAAGTTCTCTAAATGCTTCATTGACAGCAGCAGCAACTATATGAAGGATATCTACCGGATCAGCTCTTGGTATCTCCGCTTTCCCCTCCACCCACTTGTAGAATCCCTCACCACTTTTCTTTCCCAGCTTTCCCCACTCAATCATTTTCTCAAACAACCATCTTGCACCAGGAGGAAGTGCAAATCTCGGTCCATGAGCCTCCGTTAAACTGTCCTGGACCATAAGAAGTACATCCATACCTATATAGTCAAGCAGTTCAAACAGACCAACAGGAGATCCGAGGTTCTTCATTGCTGCATCAACCTGCGGTGGTGCAACCTTTCCCATGTCCCACCCGAGAGCTGATAGAGCTGAACACAGGAATCTGTTGAAAATGTGCCCTCTGCTATCCTTCCTCAAAATCACTGGTTCTTTGCCTATGCTCTTTGCCACTTCAACTGTTTTCTGTAAAAACTCCTCACCTACATTCTCCCCACCAACCTCTACTATTTCTCTCAGTATAGGAGGATTGGAGAAATGAAACAAAACCAGCCTTTCTGGATTTTTCAATTTAGCGGACAGTTCTGAGGGAGTAAAAGATGAGGTGTTGGTTGCAATTATGCACCGATCTCCGATAATTTTCTCAAGCCTTTCAAGAAGTTCAAGTTTACTCTGAAGCCTCTCCACAATAGCTTCCACAACAAAAAAGCAGTCTCCAAGTTCGGAAAACTCAGTTGTATATTTTATTTTTGAGATAATCTCATCTCTCTTTTTTAACCCAGCTTCTTCGAGTTCTCTTAAACACTCCCCCTCATGTCTGATTCTCGCTCTCTTTAATGCGTCTTTTTCGATATCAACCAAGATGACATCATAACTGGCATTTGCAAATAAAGCAGATATCGCTGCTCCCATCGTTCCTGCCCCAATCACTCCAACCCTACCTGCAGCGTCAGTCATACAATCACCTCTGTCCAAATTTCATCCAATTTACCAATTTAAACATGAATGTGATGTTATGGAAATATTTGAAATTTTATTAATTAAATCTTTTGGTTTTCTATACAAACAGAAAAACAGGAGGTCGCAGGCTATCAATTTTTATGCAATACAAATTAATTCGNTAATGTTCTCCTGCTACAGACCTGTACTTCATTGTGTACTCTCTCAGAATCTGAACATTTACTACAAAGCCAACCACCATGCTCAGGTAATAGGTCGTAGCCCTCCATATACCAACGAGGGCTCCAATGAGATGAGATGGTATGAACATGGAGTAGAAATAAGCTGCACTTGCCTCTGCAATTCCAGTAGCACCGGGAGTCAGTGGTATCAGGCTGAGAACGATTATTATCAGCTGAGCTGTGTATGAAAGTAGAAAGTACGGATTAGAATGAAGAGAGAGCAAAATAAATGAAGGTATCAAAAACGCAGAAGACCAGAGAANCGCCGTTGAAAAAAATAATAACGAGATCCTTGTTGGTGGGCTTTGAAGAAGCTCTATGGCACCTTTTCTAAAATTCAATATCTCTCTTTCTATTCCACTAATCCACTTCTTTGCCTTTTCTTCACCCTTAATTTTCCTCAATATCCTGAAAATTACTCCTGTTAATTTTCTTATACCACTTTCTTTCTTCAGAACCTCATAAATGACTACCAGGAAAAGCACCAGTGAAACGATAAAACCAACAGCCACCTTTACACCAAATCCCGATGATATTCCAGATAAAAACAGGAAAATCGGAAGAGAAATGGCAAAAAAGATGGCATCAAGCACCCTTTCTGCTATTACAGCTGCTGTCGCCTTTCCATAACCGTATCGATCTGCAATCATCTTAACTCGTAGTGGTTCGCCACCCGCTGATGATGGGGTTATTGCTGCTAAAAACGCACTTGCCAGAGATATCTTAACAGAATACAGAAGAGGTATGCTACATTCTATGAAATCTGCAATCATCTTCAGTCGCACTCCCCACAAAACCCAGAATGCGACCTGAAGAAGAATGGCAACTGCCATCCACTTCCAATCGAGGGTGTAAATCTCATGCCAGGTGAGAGAGGTTTGAGTGAATTTGAGAATTACAAGAATTGTCAGGATACTTATCATAACGCTGACCAGAACCATTCGGATTGAATTCATGTTTTCTTAGACTTTCAGATGTCTTTAAAATTTTTTGTATTGAAAAATTTAACAATCTCAATCATACAGTTTTCTGCCAGTTTCATCAACACAAACAACATAAACCCATCTGAGTCTTAAAATTCATGGGGTTTGAGTGGTATCTTGATTTTGTTGAACTGGATTACAGCCCACAGAATGAGATAATATGCACTTTCTATGTTGAACCGGATGGAATCTCAATCGAGGAGGCTGCCGGAAGAGTTGCATCGGAGAGTTCTGTCGGCACATGGACAACACTTGCGAAACTTCCAGACAGAATAAAGAAAATAATGGCAAGAGTTTACTCTATTGAAGGAAACATAATAAAAATTGCTTATCCGCTTGATCTGTTTGAAGAGGGCAATATTCCGCAACTTCTCAGCAGTGTTGCTGGAAATATCTTCGGAATGAGAGCAATAAAAAATCTGCGGCTTATTGATATAGAATTCCCAGAAGAATACATCAAGCATTTTAAGGGTCCAAATTTTGGAATTGAGGGTGTAAGAAGAAAGCTCGGGATAAAAGATCGACCTCTCACCGCAACAGTACCGAAACCAAAAGTAGGTTTCGACCCCGATGAGTACGCAGAAGTTGCCTATGATTCTCTTTCTGGCGGCATAGATATCCTCAAAGATGATGAAAATCTGACAAACCAGCCTTTCGTGAGATTCGAGAAAAGACTTGATGCTGTTATGAAAGTGATCGAACGAGTTGAAAAGGAGACAGGAGAGAACAAAACGTATCTGGTAAACGTGACTGCAGAGACGAAAGAGATGCTGCGGAGAGCAAAACTTGTCGCAGACTACGGTAATGAATATGTTATGATTGACATGCTTACTGCTGGATTCTCAGCACTTCAAACTTTAAGAGACGAATGTAGTGATCTCGGTCTGGCAATTCATGCACACAGAGCTATGCACGCTGCATTTACACGAAGTGATAAGCACGGAATATCGCTGAAAGTCGTGACAAAACTTGCACGAATTGCAGGTGTTGACAACATGCACATAGGAACTGGCGTTGGAAAAATGGTGGGTGAAGCAAAAGAGGTGAAAGAACTTGCGGCAATCTGCAGGGATGATTGGTACCACCTTAAACCAGTGTTTCCAGTTTCATCTGGTGGACTCCATCCTGGTTTGATTCCTGATGTCATAAACCTACTTGGNAGGGACGTTATAATTCAATGCGGTGGTGGTGTCCATGGACACCCTGATGGAAGTTACGCAGGAGCCAAAGCTCTGAGAGAGNCCATAGATCTTGCTGTAAAAGGTGAAACTCTTGAAAACGGTGGAGTAGAACTGAAAAGAGCTCTGGAGAAGTGGGGACATACAAAACCAAGGTGAGGTGCAGGAATGCCTCTTCTTTTAATTATTATTGATGGTATGTCCGACAGACCTGTGAATGGTAAAACACCGCTCAGCGTTGCTAAAAAACCAAATATGGATAAACTTGCGGAGGCAGGAATAAATGGGATAATGGANACCATCGCTCCTGGCATCAGACCCGGGAGTGATACGAGTCATTTAGCCCTTCTTGGCTATGATCCTCACCAGTACTACACTGGAAGGGGGCCAATAGAAGCCGCAGGAGTCGGTATTGATGTTAAACCGGGAGATGTTGCATTCAGGGTTAACTTTGCCACTGTTGATGGAGAGGGATCGATTTTCAATAAAACTGTAGTTGACAGGAGAGCTGGAAGAATTGAAAATACAGAGGATTTAATTGAAGCAATCGTGGAGAAGGTTGAATTACCTGTTGAGTACATCCTGAAGAGGGGAACGGGGCACAGAGCTGCACTTGTTCTAAGAGGTGAGGGACTTTCACACCTCGTAAGCGATACAGATCCCAAAAAAGCAGGGAAAAAAGTGAAAAAGTGTCAGGCNCTGTCTCCTGAAGCGAGGAAAACTGCTGAGATTCTGAACACGTTTATGGAGAGAGCACACGAGGTGCTTGAGAACCATCCACTTAACGCTGAAAGAGAGAAAAAGGGTTTGATGAAAGCCAATGCAATTCTACTGAGAGGAAGTGGAGTGATGCCACATATTCCAAGCTTTAAAGAAAGATACGGCCTCAAACTCTGTGTTATCGCAGCCACAGCCCTTATAAAAGGTGTTGGCAGAATAGTTGGTGGCGATGTTCTAACACCAAAAGGAGCAACAGGTAACAGANATACCGACATTCGATCAAAGCTGAATTCCGCTCTTGAGGCTGTAAAGAAATATGATGTTGTTCTACTGCATTTCAAGGCAACAGATGAACTTGGGCATGATGGTGATTTTAAAGGTAAGGTTGAGTTCATAGAGAAGCTTGATTTCCATTTTTCTGAATTGTTGAATCTGGATTTCTCCGAAATCTGCCTTATCCTTACTGCCGATCACTCGACCCCTGTGAGTGTTGGAGAACACACAGCAGATCCTGTGCCTGTTACAATCGTTCATAANGGGGTCAGGAGAGATGAAGTTGCAGCAATTTCAGAGTTTGAAGCTTACAAGGGTGGTCTTTGCAGGATAAGGGGTATGGACCTAATAAATATAGCAATGGACTTACTCAACATTGCCAAGAAGTTCGGAGCTTAAACAATTTGTAATAATTTTCATCATGATATATGATTTAACTTAATAGGGGTAATGTATCTATTAAGTATTACCAACTACATCATAAAAACATCATAAAACTTAAATATTAAATATTGTAGTCACTTTTTAAAAGCTTAAAAGCCTTTCGTGGGTCTGGTTGTGCACTTTTCTGTGCACATCCCGTCCTGCAGAAAGGCTGCTGGAAGTGCTAAATGAAATGTAGGGGTGCCACCTCAAAATGGCTCTGAATGAATTGAGGGGAGGCATATGTTCAGAAATTTGGAGAACTTGGGGATTTGTCTGATTTTGCTGGCAGTATTGTTTGTGACCTCTGCGAACGCAGGAGC
>MTNC01000011.1 GCA_002010285.1 Archaeoglobus sp. JdFR-41
AAAAACTATAAAACCATAAACAGGAATAAAGAACTCCAGATGCAAGTTGTTCGCTATGAAGACATAATAGCACTGAAACCCGAAAGTATAAGATGGCCTTCATCATCCAACACGTACATCCTTCTGGGAGATGGTAAGGCGCTGGTAATTGACCCTGGCTGCGGATTTGAAGAAAAAGGAAAGCTGATTGAGAGTATTTTGATGAAAGAGGGAGTTAAAGTGCAAACTGTAGTGCTTACACACGCACACCCAGATCATATGGGAGCTACAAGATTCCTCAAAGCAGAAAAAGTGCTGATTCACAAAATCGAGCTCAGATACGCACAAAATCCAAGATTGCTCTCTGAACCATTCAACGTTAGCCTTGCAAAAGAAGTCATGGACATGCCTGAGCTTGAGTTTGATCTTATCGAGTACTTTATGGCTCGGTGTCCAATTTATGGTGTGAGTGCCTCACAGTTACCTGAAGAGATTGAATTCGGAGATTACATAATAGAGCCCATACTTACTCCTGGACATTCACCGGGACATGTTGCGTTCTATCTAAAGCGTGAAAAGATTCTCTTCTCCGGTGATCTGCTTGGCGATGTGATGGCATGGTATTCCCCAGGTGGAGGAGGAGTTGAGGGCTATCTGGAATCACTGAATAAACTCGAGAGTCTCAACGTAAAGAGAGTGTACCCCTCACATGGGGATGTCACAGGTATTGAAAGGATTCTCGAGGAAAGAAAAGTGTTGGAAGAGAGGGAAAGAAAGATAATAGAAGAAGCTGAAAAAGGGGCAAAGAGCAGAGAAGAATTTGGTAGAGCCTTGTTTGGAGAAAAATGGCTATTCTTCATAAATCTTCTAATTCTTGAAAGCCACCTGCTAAAACTCCAGAAAGAGGGAAAACTTCAATTTTGATTTTTCTTAAACTTTCATCCTCTGACTACTCCTTCAAGACCTGTATCACCTTAGGCCAGATGTATTTTCCAACCTGATTGTTTGCTCCCCCTCCATCAAGAATAACGTATTTGCCATTACACACTCTATCGGCAAGAGATTTTACTTCCACAGCAAGTTCAATGTAAAAATCCTCGCTCAAACCAAGACTGCCGTAATCATCCCAGTGTGTATCGTGTCCAAAGAAGTGAACGAGCATATCTGGACTAAAGCTCTCTATTAGAGGAAACGTGCTTTTTACTTTTTCAAGATACTCCTCATCCCCACCCACATCGCTTACATTTACACAAATCTTCGTACCGTTATCCTCCTCTATATCCCTCCAGCAGAAGCATACATGAANAGCGTTTTTGTCTCCCATTAGAACATTCCTGTCCCCATCCCCGTGATGAGCATCTGTGTCTATCAACGCNAGTTTCTGCAGTCCAAGTTTCCTCAATCTCAGAATTGCGGGACCTATGCAGGATAGATATGTTCCTCCCCAAGCAGAATTTTTTGAAGCATGATGACCGGCAGCTACCAGAAAAACCACAGCGTTGTTGAGTTTCTCTCCCCAGACCATTTCACACGCCTTTACGGTTCCACCAACCGTAAGACATGCTCCATAGTAGTACCAAGATTTCTTCTGACTCTCGAGGAATTGCCGGGGATGAATTTTGAGTAGAAGTTCTTCTGGAGCCGGTTCTGGCTCAATCACCACAATTTGAGGGTCTTTTGATAGCTCATCAATTACTGCGTCAAATCCCTCGTATCTATCACCAACTACTGGCCAGTTCTTTCCGATGAACTCTTTGTGGAAGAAGATACCTGTGGACATGTGGAGTCCATTGATGTTTTGAGAGAAAAATCATTCGGTGCTGGACCTTCTCCATAACTTTCCATAACTCACCACCACAGAACTGGTTAGTAAGTTTATCTACCACACCATACAAAAAGACTTATATAACTCCAAGAAGAGGAATACGAAATTCAAAGGAGGGTTTGAATTGGCCGAAATAACAGATGTTAGAATATATCGAACTAAAGGCAATGGAAATATAAAGGCATACGCATCTGTAAGTCTGGACAACGAGTTTGTTGTAAAGGGGATAAAAGTTCTTGAGGGAGAAAAGGGCATCTGGGTTGGAATGCCAAGTAGAAAAACCAAAGATGGTAGCTTCCAGGATGTTTTTCACCCTGTAAGTAAGGAAGCCAGAGATAAAATAGTCAATGCAGTTCTGAAGGCTTACAGAGAATCTGAATAAGATCGGAAACAGATCCGAATAAAACTGTGAAACGTAATAAAATCTCAAACTTTTAAAGCCTTGCAATTGTTTTTATAATCTACTTTTCTATTACTCCCATGGAAGAAGGAATCTCCAGAATTGGGGTCAGCCTGCCAAAAAGTCTGCTCGATGATTTCGACAATATCATCAAGAGAAGAGGATACTCCTCGAGAAGCGAGGCCATTCGAGATGCAATCAGAGCATACATAGCCGAATACAGATGGCTCGAAAGTGAGAAAGGTGAAATAGTTGGTGCTGTTGTGGTCATCTACGACCACAAAATTCATGGAGTGAGTGATGCTATAATAAACCTCCAGCATGAGTTCTCTGGAATAATAACCTCGAGCATGCACGTTCATCTGAATCGTGATCAGTGTCTTGAACTCATTCTGGTAAAAGGAGAAATGGAAGACATTAAAAGGCTGGTTGACAGAATTTCAGTAATAAGAGGTGTGCTTAACATAAGACTGATTTCCGCAATGAAAGAGTTGAAGGATTAGCCAATTCTTCAAATTTGTCCTCATCATAACAACTGGGAAAGATATTTATTTATTTGCCAGTAGTGGAATCCGTGCGCGTTGCTGCTGTGATGTTCACAGTAATTCTAATCGCATGTCTCGCACTGGGTGAAGAGGTTCTTGCAAATTGTGAAGCTAAAACCGATGCTCTCTTCTTTTCACCCATAATTAAATTATTCTCAACAACAGCTCTGAGTTTAAACCATCCTGAAATTGATAACACGAACAAAAGCAAACCCAGGAACGTCGATGCAGAAGCTAACGTTGAAAAAACTCCAGTTCTGGAGGTAAGAGAAGTTTACTTTCCAGGTGATGTTGTCCGAATAAAAGCAAATTTTAATCCAAAAAAAGCCATTCTTGTTGATCCTTCTGGGAATAAATACACCTTAACATTTTTCAAGGCAGATGATTATTACCTCGCAGAGTACGATCTTGAATCAAAGGTTTTAATTGGAAAATGGTATGTAATAACACAACCAGCAAGGACGTCTTTCTACGTCGATTTCTATTCCATAAACGCATCATTCAACGGTTCTGCCATTGTTGGAAATGTTAGCTTCTTTTACGTGCAACCAGATGTAGTGAATTGGACTCTGTACGATGCAAACTGGAACAAAGAGGACTCTGGAACATCACTCATTATCAATAAAACATTTATAATTTCGATAAATCTCGATCCTGGAAACTATACAGCAGTCCTGGAGACTGGCAATGCAGTTTTTGAGTTAAAAATACAAATTCCTGAGAAAAAAATAGAGGTAAACAAGCTCTACTTTGTCAATAGCACAGTGTTGATTAAGGTTAACTTTAAACCTAAAGACGCATTTGTTGAATTAAAAAGGAGTGTCACCGAGCTTGAATTCGTCAAAAAAGATGGTTGGTGGAGTTCAACATTCAAGCCCAATAAAGCAGGAATTTACAATCTCAGTATAGATGATATTGAAACTTTTTTCATAGTGGAAAACTACTCAATTCAGGCAATTTTTGATGGTAAAAACGTAACTGGAGAAGTTCACTGGATATATACACCACCAGAAAGAATTGAATGCGAAATGTCGAACAGTACGATGAAGGAGAAAATCTACGTAAATTTAACAGGTGGAATTTTCTCCATTCCCGTTACACTTACAGGCAATGTGAGTGTTAGTCTGAAAACCGGTAATGCTTTGAAAACACTACAGATCTTCGTCCCACAGGCGAACAAGACTGAACACAAAAAATACCAGATTGAAGTGAGAGACGTTTACTTTCCTGGAGATTCTGTGATAATAAAAACCCGGTTTGTACCGGAAACTGCCTATCTTGTGTCACCTTCTGGCGAGATTTTTAGTCTAAATTTCTCCAAACGGGGAAAATATGCTGTTGCAGAATTTAAACTTGATTCAAGGGTTCTTCTTGGTGAATACCAAGTTTACCTTGACAACCTGACTGACCACTTCTACGTNGATTTCTATTCCATAAACGCATCATTCAACGGTTCTGCCATTGTTGGAAATGTTAGCTTCTTTTACGTGCAACCAGACTTTATCGAGTGGAATATTGGAAGCTTCTCCGGTAAAACGGAACTTNAAAATGGAAAATTCACAGTACCTCTGAGTACGATCCCAGCTGGAGAATACACAGTCGTTTTGAAGTGTGGTAACGCTCTTTATAACCTTACTATTAAGATAAAAGAGAGAGAAAAAACTCCGGTAATCGCCTACGACCCAGTAAAAAAGGAGATTGTAATAAAACTGGATCGCATGGTTTCATCTAAACATGAAGGGCTGAATTACATTCTACAACTGATCCCGGAAATATCCTGGAAAGATATCGGTAAGAAAGATATTAGTAAAACCTGTAGAGTGATAAAGCACTCAAGTATCGAAATATCGATTCCGGCCGATCCTGACCTTCTCGCTAAATTTGGTCTGCCTGAGGAAATAACGAATACCGAAGTTACAGTAAAAAGACTTGCAAAGGATAAACTCAGAGTTGAAATGAGCAAAAAGCTCGATGTATGGTATCGTTTCAGTGTAAGATTACCAGAAGGATACGGTGTTAAGGAGATTGTTGGAGATGATGGAAGGAGAATTGTAAACACAATCCACATAAACAGGAGTAGCGGGATGGTTGAAGGAGAGTTGCGGTGGTATGTCGACAACGGAACCCTCTATTTTTATGATGACCCAATATGGGGATACAACATCTCATTAACTCCACCTCAACCCAGCCAATCCATTGCAATTGAACTTGCCTACTCTGGCCCATATTCCGGTGGAGGTCAGATTTCAGCCATTGTTTTCCCTTACACGCAGGGTGACAATGCGACCACGATTGCAACCTACGATCACGCAGGGAGAACAGAAGATAACGGATATGGAAACGATATAGACTTCGACGCAGGTTCAAAGATTGCGATAAGATTCAGCAGCGGAGCTGCTACAAGGGAGTTTGGGAACTGGTGGGATCATCTTTTTGGTGCCGAACCCCTGGGGCAGAGCCTGATAAATGAGATCAGGAGAGACGATACGCCTCTCAACACAGCACCAACAGGTGAGCTGGAAAGTGTAATTNTTACGAAAATGCAAACTCCGCTCTGGCTGGGTTCTCAGGTAAACATAACTCAGAAAGTCATAATAAGNGACAACTACAGATGGTTTGCCACAGTATATTACATTGAAAATGTCGGAAGTGTGGACATTTCAAATCTCCGCTTTTTCCAAGGAATGGACTGGAATTTCCGTGGAAGTTACACAGGAGATTATGGATACTACAATAACACTTACGATCTCGTTTATGGTTATGACTCCAATGCTCCCCCTGGGGACATTCAGTACGGTGGCTACAGTTCTGATTTGCCCAGTTCTGTCCATGACGTTTACCACTACTGGTATCTCTGGGCCCGAATAGATCGGGATGCACTTCTCAACTCAAACTTTTATTCTGGAGATGCAGCCACAGCTCTTGCATGGGATAGAGCATCGCTTTCCACTGGAGAGAAGTGGGTGATACCCGTAATATGGGGTCTGGGGTTCACTTTCGACGATATGATCAACCAGATAAATGAAGGAAAATCCAGACTCTACGATGCAGGTATTCTCTCAATTGACTTCCCCGAAAACAACTCGAACTTCAATCCCGCAACTGCTGGTATTGTTTACTTCAATGCAACCGTTGCACTCTTCGGAATAGTTGACCTTGACAACCTTCAAGTAATTTTCAACGTAACAAAAGTGGGAGGCGGATACACGTACCAGAACTCAACCACAGTCAATCTCTCCGTCCCATACGCCGAGACTGCGAAGGTTTCATTTCCTTTAAATATCTCTTCACTCAGCTACGGTAAGTACAGANTAAGCTTTAAAACGAATCTTTCCTATGATCAAAACGTCTCAAATGATGAAAAATGGATCTATATCAATATAGTCGCATTTACAGTCGAACCAGATCAGTCAGCAACATTTCCACCTGGGAGTGAAGTTTTTTACAACCTGTCTGCTTACAACTATGTCTCCCCTGGAAGATTCGATGTGCAAATAATTCGTTCTACAGAAGGATGGGCGACAAAAATTTATGATGGAAATCTGCTGATTGCATACGATTCTGATGGAGATGGCATCTGGGACTTCATAGAGAGCGGATATGATACTAACTCGAACAATCANCCAGATATTTCCATTCCACTGGGTGTATCTCGGATAAATATCTCGAAGTACATTCCAACCACAGCTCCACTCGGAGAGGCAGATGTTACAGTTCTTAATTTTACTTACATAAACGATTCTTCCGTTTATGATGANGTCATGCTTCAAACATCGACTCCTCCTCCCCCAACCGAGATGAAAACCTTCTACCTCCACAGCGACTCAACCATGAACACAACCGCTCCCATTTCTGCTACTGAAACTCAGATTTTACCAAATGCTCTATACTCGTGGTACCAGACTCCCCCATTTGCGGATCGATTTACGATCTTTGAGAAAGTAACCATAAATCTCTGGCTCAGCAGCACCCTCACATCAACTCATCAGATTAGAATAAGTCTCATTTCCACAGACGGCGTAACTTCCACTGTCGTGGGTACGAACATCTCCACGCTATCCATCGGAACTTCCCCTACTCTTTACAGATTCACAATTCAGCTTGCATCCCCATTTAGTTTCTTGAAAAACGAATACGCTGTTCTCAGAATTGAGAATATCGGCAGTGAAGTTCTTATAGTCAACCATTCATCTCTCTACCCATCAAGTGTTACCTACAACACCACAACGTACGTTAAGGTTGTTGAAATTTCTGCCAGCCAGTGTGTGNCTGGAAATAACACAGGCATACTTTCCAACGTAACAGACCCGATAGGCTCATACGATATTTCCAGAGCAACAATCGATGTATACTACCCAAACGGAACTTTACTTCTTTCTGCCACCATGAATTTGGTACAGACAGACCCATCCTCTCCTTCTCTCTGGAAACTCTTCAATTACTCCTTCACAGTTCCAGTTCCAGGAACNTACACAGTTAACGTTACTGGGGTGGAATCAAATGGTGTTACTTCCACTTCCACCCTCCAGCTCACATGCGCACAGTTAAAAACCATTCACGGATGGATTTTCGAGGATTTCTATCCTCTTGGAAGAAACACAGGCGAAGATGTTGGATTCGCATCAGCAAAAGTCTACCTTCTTCAGGATGATGGAGATAGAATTTTAACCTACGCAGATAGGGTTGTTGGTCAAACGGTGACGAACGCTACTGGTTATTACTCCTTCACGATAACCTACAAACCTGCAACATACTTTGTAACCCTGGATTCCCTGAGCCTAGTACCAACAGATGGTTTGAATCCTGGATACCTGATAAATGAGACCTGGGCGGAGCAGACTTACCAGACTGAATGGAACGGAACTGGATATTCTGTCACCCAGAAATTCGGTGGGCAGAATCCGGAACTGAGCGATCGATTTGGTGTACTGTTCTTCGATGATTTCGAAGTGTGGAGTGGATGGTATAACTACAGCAATGGAGTTGTCTCCCAATCATCGGATGTATCATTTTCAGGCTATTACTCTCTGAAGAAGTCCGACTTCAACGATCCGAACGGTGGTTACAAGTTGATTGGGAAAAAAGCAGGTAGAGATGTCGTGCTTGAAGGCTGGTGTTATCGTCCGAGTGGCTGGAGTGGAGGAGCTATTGACAGAGTCGGTCTTGAAAATGAGAGTTTCAGCGGCTACACCTTCAGAGTGCACCACAGTCTAAACTACATTTCAATTGACAGAAGAACAAACGGTATTGCAACTCAGATAAGCTCCCAGGTTCCCTGGAATCCTCCAGAAGATGAGTGGTACTTCTTCAGACTTTTTATCTTTACTAACGGGACGATTAGATTTTCAACATATTATTCCAACGGTACACTTGCTGCCACAGTTTCCACCACAGACAACACTTACACATCTTTCGACAGGGTTGTNGTGCATGGAGGTTACGAATACTACCTGGATGACCTCGCTGTAAAGGATCTCAGGGGCAGATTTGAACATGTTACATCCATCAACTTTACAGCCTATAACAACGAAGATGTTAACATGGGATTCTCCTTTAATGTAATAGTGAACGTAAAAGATAGTGACGACTCGCCAGATAACCGGTATGCTCAGGGTACACTTAGACAGTTCATTACAAATGCAAATGCCATTTCAGGACCGGACAGGAGTTATTTTGTTATGATGGTAAACCAGAACAGCAATGATGCATCCGGAAGCTGGTGGACCATAATCCTGAACTCATCCCTTGGAGTATTACCCTCAATCACTGATACCCGCACTGAGGTTAATGGAACTGTTTTTTACCCAAACATGAGCCCCCGAGATTCGAATCCGGGTTACGTTATCTATAATTACTCCACTCAATCTCTTCAGTCTTCTGCATTCAGATCAGGAATACCTGTGGGGACTGGAAGCGATGGAATGCCATTTAATGGAGATGAAAAACAGGTTTATGGAGTTCCCAAACCTGAGATCGAGATCTATGGGAATGCCATTGTTGGATCTGTCCTTAATATCACCGGAACGAACTGCTTGATTTCCGACCTATCTGTTTTTGGTGCTGCCACCATGCTACCAGACTACTGGAACTACGGTTTTGGTATCAAGAGTGGAGAGCCTGATAAATCCTACGGTTCGGGTTTGATTGTTAAAAATTCATACATCGGTCTCAGAGCCAATGGTAGCGATCCATTTTTTAGCGGTTTTAGCAGAAACGAATACGCTGGAATTGGTATTTACGGTGATAACACACAAATTTTCACATCAATCGTAGCCTACAACGGTGGAACTGGAATTCTTTTCTGGGGAAATGGTGTTAAAGCTGGAGAAGTCAGAGAAGTCCAGATTTTCAGAAATGGTCTTGTAAGAGCTAAATCTGACGGTATTGCTGTTGAGGGATGGATGAGCAATGGTTACAATAGCAGAGCGTCGAACGTTTCAATTTATTCATCTCTCCTGACAAAGAATGCCGGTTTTGGGTTTGATAGCTGGTTTGGAAAAAGAGGCATAAGAATTCTAAATTCCACANTCGAGTTCAATGGATATGGAAACGAGACTGGAGTGAAACTCGAACAAGGAGGAATCAGAATTCTTGCAAATGAGAGTTTGATCGCATACAATCTTATCAGAGAGAATTCTGGTAGTGGAATTGTTGTTGGAAGAATGGCAAATTACTCCACCCAGGGAATTCAGATCAGTCAGAACTCAATATACAACAACTCCTGGCTGGGAATTGATATTGACGGCAGATTGAACTACGTTCAGACTTTCAGCGGCAATAATATAACTGTAAATGATGGTCTGCTGAATGCTTCGCAGCCAAACCGTGGGACCGATTACCCCGTTATCACCTTTGCATCACTGAATGGGAGCGACCTTTACATTGAAGGATTTATAGGAAACGAGAGTCTTGGTGGAAGTCCCACTTTCGGTGGAGCGACAGTGGAAATTTACTTAGTTAAAAACTCAACTTCCGGAGATAATCTGATTGGTAATGATGTCTCGGGTACCGGCACTCTGAAAAAGATATACGGTGAAGGGTGGATATACCTTGGATCACTTAATGCAGATTCAAATGGATACTTTAATGGAACTATCAATGTAAGTGGGAAGGGTGTTGAAATAAACTCATATCTTTCAGCCANTACTATCTTTAAAGGCAATACATCCGAGTTCGGACCTAACTTCAAACTTTTCATGCACAGAAATCTGAGATCACTTCTCAACTTCTCAGCATCAGGAAACAATCTAAGCATAACCATAAGTGTTACAGCAGTAGACAGAGAGCAAAGCGGTGTTTGCATTTACTGGATGAAACCTGAAAACACAACAGTAATCTCACAGAGCGGTGATTTTAACACAAGTGGTAGCAGCGGAAACGTTTATTGGTGGAAGTTTGATTCGATCTCTGCAGGGGAGACAAAATACGTGTATCTCAATTTATCCACATCCGGCAGCTGGAGCCTCTCAAGTGTCTTCAACCTTGGTGTTGACCCCCGATAGATTTTTCCTCAGTAACTCTCCCAGTGAATCTTTCTGTAAACTCCTCAAAAACCGTAAGAAGGGCAATTAAGGACGCTGGAATTGCATGCTCGGTAGCGAAAGTTATATAGGGCGCCAGATCAACTACAAAATCTGCAAGTCTGAAAATCCCTTTTGGGATGCCTGTTCTACTTCCCACAAAAACCACAATCTCATCTGAATAAAACATTCTCCGCCCCAGCTCTTCACTCACGTCAGAAATCTGCTTTCCAGTTGGATCTGTAATTATCACAAGATTTCTTTTTCTTCTCTTGTCCCTTGCAGTTTGATACAAATCCTGTAAAAGAATAGGGACCTTTCTCACTTCTCGTGCGTAGGCTTTTTTTTGAACCTTATATCTTGTCTCCTGACCTCTTCTAATCCCTTCTATAAATTTCTCAAGTTCATAGGCATTTATATAATTAAAAGGAGCTATTACGAGCTCTTTTACCTCAAATGCTTGTGCAGCTCTCCCAATTCTCTCACCGAGTTCGTAGGCTGCTCTCATATCTTCCAAATAGGGCATTTGCACAATGCTTATTTTTTCAAAAAGTTTCCTGGAGTCCGTTTTTCCGGGTGTGTATTTTTTTCTCTCCTCATCCCCATCAATAACACCTATAAACGTTCTGTCACCGATTACCTCAACGTAAATCGCTTTATCTGGAAAATTAAGATCGACATCACACCCTGTAAGTTCCCTTATTTTATCACCCAGCTTAATGTTAACATCAACACTGGAAAAATCGTGTTTTCCCCTTCTCTTTGTCCTGATAGCAAAGGTTTTTGCTCCTTTAATTTTTCCTGCAATTTTTCCAGCTAACGATAGAATCTCATCAAGTTTTGACCTNCATTCAACTGTTACAGGTAAAATTGTCTCAATTTCAGGAATATCCTCAACATCTTCTTTTCTCACATCAGATCGCACAACAATCAGTCCAAGAAATCCCGCTGGTCTGATTTCCATTTTAACTTCGGGAAATTTTTCTTTTAGAACTGAAGCTGCCACATATTCCATTCCTCTCTGTGTCTTGAGTAGAAGCATGAGTTGTGTTGGGGG
>MTNC01000012.1 GCA_002010285.1 Archaeoglobus sp. JdFR-41
TGAGAGGGCAAATTCCACTGCAGCCTCAGCATGCAACTTCGTTGTATCAAAAACCGGAACGCCAAAGTCCTGCTGGTTTATGAGCAGTGGAATTTCGGTGCATCCGAGAATTATCCCTTCTGCCCCTTTTGAGATAAGCGTTTCTCCTATTCTCTTGAGTTTGTGTTTCGATTCTTCTTTCATTATTCCCCTGCACAGTTCTTCAAATATTATCTTATGCACTTCTTCTCTGTCATGCTTGTTTGGTATTATAACTTCAATCCCGTTCTTTTTTAGCTTCTCTGTGTAGAAGCCATCCTCCATCGTGAATTTTGTTCCCAGGAGTCCAATTTTCTTCAGACCTCTCTGTCTAATTTTCTCGGAAGTTACGTCAATTATGTCAAGCAAGGGGACGTTTATTCTCTTTCTCACTTCATCTGCAACCTTGTGCATGGTGTTGGTACAGATCAAAACTACATCTGCTCCTCCCGCCTCGAGTACAGCAGCAACATCACCAAGAATCTTGCCAAGCTCTTTCCACTTTGAGGCTCGCTGTAATCTTGCGATCTCTTCAAAATCGAGTGAATAAAGAAGAATTCTCGCTGAGTGGAGTTTATTTAACCTCTCCTTTACCAGTTCGTTAATCAGTCGATAGTATTCAAGAGTTGACTCCCAGCTCATTCCACCGATGAGACCAATCGTTTTCATAAATAACAGAAAGCTGCAGAGATTTAAATCTTTTTTAATTTTATCAGGAGTTCAGAAACATCTACTCAACCTTCCGCCCTATTGTCAGATAGCCAGTATGCCACACTCTCGTTGATGTCCTTGTGCCCACTCTCTTTATGTCCAGATCGACTTTTAAAAGCTCAAAGGCTTCAAGCTCTCTGAATCCGTTTTTCACCATTTCTTCATAAACTCTCCTTGCTGCTTCAATGTAGGGGTTGTAGACAACAAGATACCCACTGTTTTTCAGTATATTTCTGGCCTTTGGCACGAACTTCACATCATCCTTCATGTCCAGAACTACGAGATCAAACTCTCTAACAAAACCATCAGCAACAAAAAGTGCGTCGCCAACGATCTGATGGATGTTTTCCAGTCCCGCNACCTCAAAGTTCTTTTTGGCTATCAGAGCAAAATCCCGTCTCTTCTCAACGGTTACGACTTCCCCATATTTATTGAAATATGCGAGATATGCAGCCAGCACACCACTTCCAGTCCCAGCATCGAAAATGAGAGAATCTGGAGATAACCCTGTATAAGCTATTATCGCTCCTATGTCCTTGGGCATTATTGGCGTGGCCCCCCTCTTAAAGTGTCTGAAGAAGTCAGACGGCTTGAATGGTAGGATGCGGTATTTGACTCCGAGATGAGTCTCGATCTCATCTCCAAACTTCTTTCTTACTAAATTTTCCAGTTTTATTATACCGTGGTGAGTGTGCAATTCACCCTCAAATTTTCTAACNAGGAAACTGAATCTCCCTCTTGAGAGCACAACAGGCGGCTTAATCCNCTGCTTTTCGAAGTTNTCCTGCATCTCCATATAAGTTTATAAATTCTCAGCCATACTCAAACTATCCTTGCAGTTTCATTAGAGCTTCGGCGAGATCGCCGCCAGCCTCCTCCAGCGCCCTCCTCGCCTCCTCCTCGCTCACATTTGCCTGTTCCATGATGAGTTTGACATCCTCTTCACTGATTTCTGGAGNTTTTTTCACAACTTCGTACTCACCGATAACCTGAAAAGTTTCCATGCCACGAGCAATTATCTTCGTAACCGTTGGATTCCTAAAAATCAATTCTTCCATGGAAGTTCGTATGATCACTTCTTCAGCATCGACTTCCTCCATCTCAATTCCCATCTGTTTCATCATCTTCTTCATCTGCTTTGGATTCATTGGGAGCATGATGTGATTTGGATTAGAAGTTAAAATAGTTTGAGGTTAGGTCTGTTTAGTTAATTTTGATGTTGAACGTTCTTACCAAGCGAATTTTGGCGATTTAACTATATTGAGTGAGCAGTAACAACCGTTGCAAGTTCTGGTGGCATTATTTTCTGTTTAAACTCAGTCAATCTCTCTTGTAACCTATTTCCAGTTATGGGCACGATAGCAACCAATTTATTGCAGTCAGTTTGCTTTAATTTAAAAACATATAAAAACGCCAACTCAGACAGCAAACTCTTTTATCTCGAATCTGAGCCCTTCTTCTATTAGACTTCTGAGCAAATCGTCCATCAATGTTTCTGTACATGCAACAATTACACCNCTTCCATGGTGAGCAGCTTCGATGCAAACATCTTTCGCTCCAAAGAAAATNGGTTCAACTCTAACTTTTCTGCATGTAATCAGAGCCTCAACACCCAGAGCAACCACGATACTCTTCTCTCTACTCTTAATGAGAGTTCTAAATCCCTCAAGATCAACTTTTCTGCTTCCTCCCTCGGCAACGTCCGGTATCTTAACAACTATTACCTCTCCCTTTGCCGGAGGTTCGAAACTGCCCGTCGGTTTGATGAGAACGTCCTCACCATCCAGTGCTGAAGTCAGCGCTATACCATTTCCATCATCACTCTTCCTCGCAAAAACGTATCCATCGCTGAACCAGTAGTAAATCTCATCTCCCTCTCTTATTTCGCCGTCTGCAATAGCCACAACCGATTTTGAGTAAATTTTTTTGAGAAGCTCCTCACTGTAAATATGCAGGTCAAGGAGATTTTTTGACATCCACTCCTCCCCTTTTTTTGTTACCTCATAGTAGCCCTTATGTATCACCTCTACGTAACCCTCAGCAACGAGTTCTTTAAAATGCTCAGAAATAGCCTGAGGTGTGAGATTCAGCTTCCTCGCTATATCGCGTTGATTGCATTCTCTGTTAAGCATAAGTTCAGAAAGGATCAGCAACCTGATTGTATCCTTTCTGCTTAGAAGAACCTTCATGATATGAATTGGTTGTAACAGTTTTAAGTTTTTTTAACCTCTATATTCTTTGTACAGCTCTTACCCCATTACCCCTTGTTCTTACATTATTTTCTCTCTAATTCCTCTTTTCCATAAATTCTTTAATTGCTGCTTTAAGTTTCTCAGCGACTACCTTCCCATCAACCTTCCCTCTAAATTCTTTCATAACCAGTCCCATTAATGGTTTAAAGGCTCCTTCACCCCTTTCCATAATTAGACTAGATTTTTCAGCTACGAGTTTTTTTATGAATTCGTCGAGGTTCTCACCTTTTCCAATTTCCTTCAACAAAACACTTTTTTCGGCATCAGGGCTTGTGCAGAGAACTTTTAAAGCCTCTTCTGCTCCCTCTTTTGCAATCTCCCTATTTGCTATCATCTCAAGTACAAGTCGATAGTGTCTNTCTTCGAGTATGTCAACATCATATCCCTCTCTTCTCAGCGTGGCTGGAAGTATATGAAGAATCCTCGCCACAACTGTTGGAGGCAGTGTTTTGGCAAATTCCTCAAAAAGATGGTAATAGGGTGAATCTGCCATTTCCCATGCTAGATCTTGAGGAAGTATCGATTCATATCTCTTGGCTCTGTCTTCAATGAGTTCTGGGACTTCAACCTCGAAAAGCTCGGGTGTTATCTCAACTGGTGGAACATCTGTCTCAGGGTACATCCTCGCTGCTCCAGGAAGTGGGCGCAGGTAGGATGTTGTTCCATCTTCGTTAGCTTTTCTTGTTTCTTCAGGGACACCAATAAGACAGTATTCAGCTCTTTCGAGTATTCTTCTGAGTGCCCTTTCCACTCTCTCTGGAGTTCCGGCTGCGAGAATTACCGCATCATTCTTTCCCGCTCCAATTTTCTCTTTTAACTTTCTAACCTCATCAGCGGAAATCCCGTAAGCTGGAAGTTCATCGGTGTGGAAGATTCCTCCAAGACCATACGATCTTGCAATATCAGCGAATTCAGTTCCAAGTCTTCTTCCAGGTTGAATCTCTTTTCCAACAATACCTGCGAAGTTTTTGAGCAATATGGCTTTGACAGTTTTTCCTTTTAGAATTCTCGATTTTGTGTCAGAGAAAATATCTGTAACATCGAATATTTTATTTACAACTTCTGCTTTCCTCTTTACGAGTTCGCTTCTTATTTCCAGCAGATTTAGCTGTCTGATTACTTCATATTCCACAATTTTGTCGAGTATATCGAGTTCCTGAACACCTTTTATCTCGACTCTTGCACCCTCTCGTATGCTGATATTAACATCCTGTCTTATTGTTCCCAGTCCCCTCTTTACCTTACCAGTTGAGCGGAGAATCATGCCAAGTTTTGCTGCTACTTTCTTCGCCATCTCGGGTGTTTTTATATCCGGCTCTGTTCCGATTTCCACGAGAGGAATGCCGAGACGATCAAGAGAGTAAACGGCAAAGCCCTCCCCCTCATCAATCTTCCTGCATGCCTCCTCCTCTACACAGAGGGTTGCAACCCCTATGCGGTTGCCATCGACCTCGATGTAACCATCCATGGCAACAAGTGCAGTCCTCTGAAACCCTGTGGTGTTGCTGCCATCTATAACTATCTTCCTCATAACGTGGACTTCATCNACAACTTCCATGTTGAGCATTTTTGCAATCTGAACTGCTATTTTCAAGGCTTCGCGGTTTAANNCTCTTGGTGGCTCTTCATCAGCTTCAACGAGACACGTGGTATCGTAAAATTTGTAAATAAATTTTCTACTTCTCTCGACCTCCTCTTTTGCAGCTCTGTCTTCTTCACCAATCTCACTCTTTTTGAGTCTTAGGTATCTGAAAAACTCGAAGTTTGAATCTTCAACCTCTCTGTGGGATGTGGGACAGTAGCAGAAGAGCTTGTGTTGTGTATCAAGTTGTTGGTGAATTTCTATACCGACCATGAGGCCGAGAGAGTGATAGTCAATGTTGGAGTATTCATGTGAATGTTCACACATACACAAAGATCGTTCATGAGTATATCAGCTTTTAGGAAGCTGTGATGTAAGAACACTTAAAGAAGACAAATTCCAGTTGATAGTTTGAAAGTTATTTGTGCGTCGAAAATTTTTAGTTTTAAGGGAGAACGTTTGGTGTGGGTATCTACCGACACCTGATGGGTTTTGAAATGAAAGAAGCGAAAGAGTTTTTCAGGTCAATCTTTACTGAACTGGATTTCGAGGTTGAGAATTCTGGTAGTAGCATGAGAGCTTACAGGGAGGATGTTGAGGTTTTTGTAAGATTACGTTCAGTTGAACAGAGTAAAATGTGTTGGAGAAACTCTGAATCCTCAGAATCATCAAAACTTCAGGTTCCAAGAACTGAGGTTACAATAGAGTGTTCTGAGGAAATTCATGACGAAATTCTGAAGCGAATCATGCGTTCGAGGGCAGGCGGTTAACTGTAAAAATTATTTTTTGCCGAGAAAAACGTTCAGAACATAGATGGCAATCACCAGAACACTGAGGTTCAGCAGTACTCGATAAACTGGGGCGTATTTGTATCCCACCCAGATCTGNATCATAGAGTTAAGCGAAGTGTAAAGTCCCCATAGAGAAACGAGAAGCATGAAAAGTGTAACGACNATTAATAGTTTTCTCACAATGTCTTCCATGGTCATTTTCTGGCCTGTTTTTTCACATTTCACTTTTTCGTCTATTTCATCTTTCTCATCCATACAGCGACACCTCCAATAGACAATACTGCAATCAGGATTTCAAAGCCGGGAACACCTCCAGGGGCAGGAGAGTACTTGATTTCTTCGGGAGATGGTGTTACTGGCCGAATGAACTTTTCAACTTCGAATTCTGCTTTTTCCTCTTTCATACCCTCGGGGATTACTTTTGTGGGTGCAAGTATGAGCTGTCTGCCCCAGCTTTTTAGTAAAGAACCCTCTCTCCATACCTCGAGTTTAACGAGGTAGTTGTAATCTCTCGGGATTTCAAATTCCGATTCCACGAGATTAGTTTTNCCCTTTNTNATCGTTTTTTCCATCCAGCTTTCTGCTGCGAGGACGTTCGACTCATACTGTACAACCTTTATATGAAACATCAGAGAGTAATTTTTCATACTTTCAACGTAGAATCGTGCTTTCACTCTTACAGTCTCTGCATCGGATCCGAGAAGGATGAAATCAGCGTCTCTCATGATAACTCTGATGTCTTTGTTCTCGGGAATAAGAGTACTCAGATTCCTGATGCTGAAACGCTCGTAGTCAAGAACCTCAGAGTCCTTCAAAAGTCTTGCAACCACATCGTAATCTCTATCCTTTTCAAATGGTATTCTTACGGTAATTTCCTCAACTTTACTCGACTTATCCGGGAGTTTGACAGTTCTCTCGCCTGTGAGCAATCCTGTTGCAGCGTCATAGATTGCGACTTCTATGCTTCCATTTTCGAAAACTTCTGAGCGATGAACTCTGAAAATGAAACCAACCACTGCATGNCTATCATTAACACTATCAAGTTTGAGGTCAACCTTTTCAAATCTGGCAAACTCTTCTGGTTGAATGGCAAACACTGAAAGAAGAATCGCTGCAATGACAATTGCCACAAGAGATAAACCGAGAATCTTTGCATGCATGCTGTGAAGTGGCAAAGTAGATTAATAAATTTATGGTCCTGGATCTTCACCACCAACTCTTGAACTTGTATGAAAAATTTAAAGAGTTTGAACCCTTTTAAGAAAACTTGATGTGAAGTGAAGAGTGGAAAGATTTCCAGAATGGATAAAAAGCTACATAAGACATCTGGCAATTCCACAACTGTACAAACATTCACTGCATGAAGGTTGATTCCCGTAACAGTCGATGTTCCTTTCAGCAAACCAGCATCCGGAGACGTAAGGACAGTCAGCACACCAGGGAAAGTTACTCATATCTCTTCTGAGACACTCAAAGTTTTTGAGACTTTNAACTATTTCATCGATCTCCTGATATGTNAGATCACCTGTAATAAATGGTTCAACCCTTTTAAGGTGCGAATTCACAAATTCAACATGAGGATAAGCAAAACTCATGCAGCTGACTGTCTTTCCATCTGCCCTGACAAAAATCGATCTCTCATAGGGACACTCTCTTCNCTTGGCATCTCCAAAAAATGATGGTTTGTGCATTCTGACTCCATATGCTGTGACGATATCATCGAGTTCCTCAAACAAACGTTCAGCTTTCAGGGCGATNTCAATTCTGTCAGCGAGCTCTGAAATTGAAATCAGATTAACGGAGTAACCCTCACTGTAGATTTCATCAAGCAACTGTTTGTAGATTTGAAAGTTCTTTCCTCCACCTCTGGAGCAATCCTGTATGACGTTGATTATGAACTCCGTTCCGAACTCTTCCACGATCCTGTTAACGAGCTCAACAGTCTGGCGAGAACTTTCGAAATACACAGTTCTATCGTACAACTCCCTTGTCGGTGCAATCATATTAGAAACAAAGATATCCAGTCCATTTGAAGCGACGATTTCCAAGAGTTTTGCCATCTCTAAAAGGTTGTCCTTAGTGACAACAACCTCGGCAAAACCCTTTCCATCAACCGTTCTCATTTTCTTTTCGATCTTTTTCCAGTCCATACCTGTTCTCATTGTTGAATCGATATCAACTGAGATACCAATTTTATCTACCCTCTCGACGACTTCAATAAAATTCTCATCCACCATCCCGTTTGTGCTGATCGTAATCTCACCATCCAGTCTCTCGAGAATTGTGAGTATGTTATCATTTAAAAGCGGTTCACCAAATCCGTAGATCACATACTCTCTTGCAGAACCGGTTATTTTATCAATAATACTCAAATTAATCTCTGTTTCAGGGTTCAGACCCATATTTCTGAAGCAGTACTGACAGGAGAGGTTGCAAAATGTGTTTGGCTCGATTTGAATCTTTTGAAGCTTCATCTCTTACTACCTCTGATATTATCAGATGACCATTACCCTCCTGCAACAGGTGGAAAGACAGCTATTTTGACCCCCTCATCAAGTTTTTCTATCATCTCATCTTTAATATTCCGTCCATTAACCAATATTATTCTATCATCTCTGAAACTTCCCCTTTCATCGAAAATCTCATTGAGAAAATCTTTACCGAGTTTCTCGGCTGCTGCTGTAAAAGCACCTTTTAAAGTCCCATCACATTCAACTTCGACAGTTTTTCCGTATCTGTCACGGAGTGTTGCGTAAAGCTCGATTTTAACTCTCATCCCGCATGTATTTGCTGGCTGAGCATAAAAACATGAGTGTTTTCAGTATGTGAAGAGATGCTAAAGAATAAAAATAAGCAAGATTTATTCTGTTATCTTCGAGTCCTCAGCAGTAAGCTCAGGATTGTGAACCTTACAGACATTTTGAGATTCAGTCAGAACTTGAATGTTGAAGTGTTCGTGTTTCTTCTTATTTCTTAAAATCTTTNGAAATTTTTATTATGTAATTTTATGAATCATATTCAAAGTACTTAACAAAAGTTAATAAACCCCCAATCCAAAGTGTGGTGTGGAAAAAATCCTTCAGCTCGTAAGAAAAGGTGAAGGAGAGAATGTTGAGTTTAAGGAGTTTTTAACACCATATCATCTAAGAGAAGGTAGATTCCGCCAGCTTGCCTGTCAGATGAACCACAGGATCATAATGGGAAAGGGTAAAGCGATATACGTTGTTGGGGTCTCAGATTCTGGGGAGATCAAGGGAATCGACGAAAGAAGATTTGAGGAAACGATTTCAATTCTTAAAGAGCTCTCAAATGAAATCGGAGCAGAGATTAGCTCCGTAGAACAATATGAGGTTAACAGAGGAGTTGTTGGAATAATCGAGATCAGAAAGCTTAACGCTAAAGAGCACATTCTAATCGGCACAGCTGGACACGTGGATCACGGAAAATCAACTCTTGTTGGTTGTCTGATCACAGGGAAACGCGATGATGGTGATGGTGCAACGAGGATATACCTTGATGTTCTTAAACATGAAATAGAGAGAGGACTCAGTGCGGATGTCAGCTTTGCGGTTCTCGGTTACAGAAATGGACGCGCTGTTAAGCTGAAGAATCCGATGAGCAAGAACGAGAAAGCGTGGATTGTGGAGAATGCTGAGAAGATTGTAAGCTTCGTTGATACTGTCGGTCATGAACCTTGGTTGAGAACGACAATAAGAGGTTTGCTGGGACAGAAGATCGACTATGGCTTACTTGTTGTGGCTGCCAACGATGGGGTGATGAGAACAACGAGAGAACATCTTGGCATCCTCCTTGCGATGGATCTTCCTGTCATCGTTGCGATAACGAAGATCGACATGGTTGACGAAAAAAGAGTTGAAGAGGTCGTCGAACAGGTTGCAAGAACTCTGAAAAGTGTTGGTAGAATTCCATTTCAGATACGTAATTCTCTGGATGTTTCCAAGGCAGCGAAACTTCTTGCAGAAAACAGGCTGGTTGTTCCGATCATAAAAACTTCTGCAGTTACTCTGGCTGGGTATGACGTCCTCGAAGAACTGTTTTTCAGGTTACCGAAAAGATACGTTGCTGATGAGGGCTTTCTGATGTATATAGATCGAATCTACAGGGTTACGGGAGTTGGAACTGTTGTAAGTGGCAGTGTCAAATCAGGAGAAATCAGAGAAGGGGAGGAGATATACATAGGCCCGTTTCAGGACGGGAGTTTCAGAAAGGTTAGAGCGCAGAGCATAGAAATGCACTATTACAGAGTTGATAGAGCGAGAGCGGGAGATATAATTGGTGTGGCTGTTAAAGGAGTTAGATTTGACGAGCTGAGGAGAGGTATGGTGCTGAGCCGTGAACCCCTGGATGCAGTCTGGGAATTTGAAGCGGACGTTTACGTTTTTACGCACCCAACTTTAATAAAGAGGGGCTACGAACCTGTGCTGCACGTTGAGACAATTGCGGAAACCGTGACCTTTGAAGATATAGAGGGAGAGTATCTCAAAGCTGGGGATAGGGGAAGAGTAACAATGAGGTTCAAGTATCACCCGCAGTACGTTTATGAGGGGCAGAAGTTTATATTCAGAGAGGGGAGAAGTAAGGGGATGGGTGAAATAAAGAAAATTCTGGATTGAAACTTATGCTGGAGTATTATTTAGATATACATATTGTAAATTTTTGCAGTTTAAGATGCAAACACCTTGATGCCCGAGAACGAATTCAGTTAATTTTTAACCCCGATTTCTGTGCGATGAAACGCACGATAAAATGAAGGAAATGAACTTGAAAGTGGACATGATATCCTTCCTGTCTTCAGCCCAGAAGTAAGATTGCCTTCATGTCTGACAGATCAGGAGACTTTGATATCTGGGTGGTTTACCTGAGGGCGAGTTGATCTGGAGATCGCGTTTTCACACTGAATTTACACAAATCTTAAATTATTTAAATTATCATTAGCAAAAGTTAAGTAACTAATTAACCATTTTAATTGTAAATTCTGAACATGGGTGATTTCTATGGGTTTTCTCGATCTGGATGAACTGAGTGATGAAGATAGACTTTTGAGGGAAGAAGTGCACAGATTTGTGGAGGAGGTCGTGAGACCAGCTTCTATCGAACTTGACCGCATGGATCCGGAGGACAGGATAAAGTCAGGCTCTCCTTATTTTAAGGTGTTCAAACAGATGAAAAAGCTCGGGTACCACAAAATTCACCTGCCTCCCGAGAAGGGTGGGCCAGATCTGACACCTCTGCAGCGTTACATAATTCTGGAAGAGCTTGGATGGGGCAGTCTGGGACTTGCAACAGCAATTGGCGTCGATGCAATCCCATTTTCATGTGCAGCTCTTTTCGGTTCGGAAGAACTCTATGAAGAACTCGTTATTCCATGGCTTGAGGATGATGAGGGAAAATATCATGGATGCTGGGCAGTTACAGAACCTGAACATGGAAGTGACTACATAATGGCTTTGAGGGAAGAGCCAGAGGCTGTACAGAAATTTGGTAAAGCTATTGTTGTTGCGGAAAAGGATGGAGATGAGTGGGTTATAAATGGACAGAAAGCTGCATGGCCTTCTTCAGCACCAGTNGCAACCCACTGCGGTTTGCATGCGCAGATTAAGGGTGGTAGATTTATTGACCAGATGTTCTGCATCGTTCCACTCAATGTTGATGGTGTGAGGAAGGGCAAGCCGGTTGACATGCTCGGAATGAGAGATGATCCGCAGGGAGAACTCTTCTTTG
>MTNC01000029.1 GCA_002010285.1 Archaeoglobus sp. JdFR-41
GGCTTTACTCTCTGTTTGTTTCTTCACAGCAATAAAACGTCCGGTTAAGATGTCGAAAAAGAGATTATCGGGATCTTCGATGCTTTCGGGGATTTCACGCTCAGAAATGCTGATCTATGATTTGTTTTGCTCTCACTTCATGGAGCATACGTATAACTATACCTATAAGCCGGAGCGAAGGAAATTAACATTGCTTGTTGATAAAAAACCTCATCGAACTTGCAAGGCAGAACAACATTAATCTCTCGNNATTTTTGGAAGCAAAACTTGAGAAACTCTATTGAGAAAAGAAANATGGGCTCGCCCGGATTCGAACCGGGGACCTTCGCCTCGTCAAGGCGACGTCATAACCCCTAGACCACGAGCCCCCAATTGTCTTCATTGGAGCATGCATAAGAAATTTATGGTGTGAAGAAGACAGCAATGTTAGTGGATGTATTAGACATGCCAGAACCACGCAAAATGCTTAAATATCATTAGGCCGAAAAGTATATATAGTTTTTCGCAAACTTTATATACTGGATGAAAAAATTGAGGAAACTGGGCAAAGTTAAACACGTATCACGCTCTGGTATGATTGTTGTGGCNGTGAATCCAGAAAAACTGCCAAAAGTTGGTTCAAATGTTGTTACAAGAAAAATGGAGCAAGTTGGGTGGATTCAAGATATAATTGGTCCAGTTTCATCACCTTACGCTCTCATTAAGCCCAGCAGGTTGGATTTGGCAGATATTGTATTGGATGATTTGTTTGTGGTGTGTGAGTATGCCGGAAGTGGAGAAAGTAAGGGAAAAAGAAGTAGAAAAGGAAGTAGAAAGAAAGGAAATAGAAAGAGAGGAGGACATTGAAGTTTGTCCTGAATGCGGTAGCCCCAGACTTATAAGAGACTACAGAAGGGGTGAATTTATCTGCCAGGACTGTGGGCTGGTCATTGAGGATCGCTATATAGACGCTGGTCCGGAATGGAGAGCTTTTGACAGTGAACAAAGAGATAAGAGAAGCAGGGTAGGAGCTCCTGTCACTTATACTATCCACGATAAAGGCCTTTCAACTATCATAGACTGGAGTAACAAGGACTACTACGGTAAAGCCATTTCAGTTAGAAACAGAGCACAACTTTTCAGATTGAGAAAGTGGCAGAGGAGAATAAGGATCTCTAATGCAACTGAAAGAAATTTGGCTTTTGCTCTTAGCGAACTTGACAGAATGGCTTCAGCTCTTGGGCTGCCAAAAAGTGTTAGAGAGACNGCTGCAGTAATTTATAGAAAAGCCGTTGACAAAAATTTAATCAGAGGAAGAAGTATTGAGGGTGTTGTTGCTGCAGCTCTTTATGCTGCATGCAGACAGGCAGGAGTACCGAGAACNCTTGATGAAATCGCTACTTATTCCAGAGTCGACAGGAAAGAGATTGGAAGAACGTACAGGTTCATAGCAAGAGAACTTGGTCTCAAGCTCATGCCCACGAGCCCAGCAGATTATGTACCAAGATTCTGTGCAGCATTATCTCTCAGCGGAGAGGTGCAGAAAAAGGCGATTGAAATCATAAAGAAAGCAGAGGAACGAGAACTGACGAGTGGTAGAGGTCCCACTGGAGTTGCTGCAGCTGCAATATATGTTGCGTCAATACTTCTCGGAGAAAGAAGGACACAGAGAGAAGTAGCTGAAGTTGCGGGAGTAACAGAAGTGACAATAAGGAACAGATACAAAGAACTTGCCGAGAAACTGGGGATTGAAATAATTCTGTAAATCTTTTTACGAGTTCTGAACACAAGTTCTGAACACAAATCGTATTCATTTAATTTTTTAATAAATTTTATATGCCACACATGTCTAATTCAATCTATGGAATTCATTACAAGTCCTGATGCTTTCATGCAGAAGAAAAAAGGCACCGGATTTAAAGTACCTGTTTTAATCGTTTTACTTTCAGGAATTGTCGGTGCAGTCGGAGCAAGCTTTTCCGCACCTCTCATGGCAAATCTTATAAAGGATCTCATGATCCAGCAGGGAATAGATCCGCAACAAGCAGAGATTTTTTCAAGACTCACGTACTACTCAACCATAATTGGCCCTGTTGTTATGCCCTTTATTGGCTGGCTGCTGGTTACAGTTTTACTATACGCTATTTCTTCTTTACTCGACGGGCGAGGTGATTTCAAAACTTTACTCAGATTGACAGCATTCAGTTTCATTCCATTATTAGTCGTCTCTCCAATATCAATTTATTTTGCATACCACTCTGCACAGATGCTTGCCATTTACGGGTTGGAATGGGCAAAAACCATGAATCCCTTTACAATCTCACAAACCATACTCAGTATTGCAATTCTTTTCTGGCAGTTCCTCTACTGGACGTTTGCGGTGAAAAACGCAAGAGAATTAAACCTTAAAAAGTCAGCGATTACTTCATCAGTGCCCCTTGCAGTTATGCTTTGTCTTCACGCATTTTCCTTAATTCTTTCAACGACTCCCTAACAGACTTATTGAAAGCCACTTCCCCAATGGACTTCATATGTCTGCAGGCAGCGAGAGCTGCACTAAGGGCTAAGCGGNACTCTATCTCGCTTTTCATCATTTCAAGAAGTTCTGTTTCAAATTTTTCGAGAAATCTTATTGAATCCTCAGCCAGTCCAACGTCAGAGTCAATATAGGCTTTGGATACCATTTTAAATCCTTTTTCGAGATTTTTTACAACTGGTATAAGCTTTGAGGCATTTGTCTCGTTTTCAACTTCCAGAACATTCACCGAGAAATCGTTAAGCGCATCTGCAACTTCTTCGAGGAGTTTTGCAACTGTTCTAATTCCGAGTATCAACCTTAGCTCATTCCACTTGCTTGGACTGGAGTACTCTCTAACAAGCCTATGTTCCTGTCGAACAGCCAGCAGATACAGTCTATCAGTGTCCTCTTCAAGACCTGGAATCTCTCTTAATCCCTCAAGATCACCCGATGAAATGGATTCTTGGATTGTTGCAATTATGGTGACAATAATTTGACCCATTCTCTTTATAACACCAAATACATCAAAATCGGTCGTTGCAAGGCATTTCAGAACTACTCCACCACTGCTTGCATCAATTATTTCCATTCCTATCAGTTGTTTAACAATTTCACTTATTCTACTTAGAAATCTTGCATTTATATTTTTATCTCTGATAACAATTTCATCAATCCCTTGGATGTAAAGAGCATAAATGTATCTCCTTATAAACCTCTCATCAAGTTTGGGAATTCTATCAATCTCTACTTTTGTTAATCTTGTCTCTTCCCGGAATTTGATTGGATACAGTGTTATAACGCTGTCCTCAACCTGAAGAAAAATCTCATCGCCTTGTTTAAGGGAATTGGATCTGACCCACTCTTTTGGGAGGCTTACCATGTAACTTGAACCGCCTATTAACTGAAGTTTTCTTATTTCCATGTGATACGTATGTGTATTAAGAGATTAAAACACTTTCTCTACAATTTCTCTCACCTTAGTATATTCCTGTAGTAACTTATCCTTCCTGTAACCGTGATCGATAAAATCCCAAGGTAGTTCAGATTCAAGATCAAATTTATCTGCATAACGAAGATACTTCCTGTAACTCTCTCCCTCCAGAATTCCTGAAACTTCTTCACCACCTTTGGAAAGAATTGTCTGGACTATGAACTCTTTTAAGGAGTCAATTTTAACAGAAATCTTTCTTTTCCTAAATTCTCTGGAAAGAAACCTTATTTTGGATTTGAGTGATTCGATGCCACGTTCCACATCTGCCTCTCCCCCAAAAGACATCCACTGGAAGGGAGTATGGGGCTTGGGAACAAGAGGATTGACGGATACTTCAACTCTCCTCACGTACCTCTTAACATTTTCAACTTGGTTGACTATGCGGATCAAATCTTCAATTCCTTCTCCAGGCAGACCAATCATATAATAAAGCTTTATTTTCTCAAATTTGTTCTTTGCAAGTTCAGCGGCTTTTAGAACATCCTCGTGGTCTATTCCTTTTCCTAATATTTCGATTAAATCGGGTGAGGCAGTTTCCGGAGCTATTGTCAGAGTCTTCACATTAGCTCTCTTAAGCATTTCCACAATCTCTTCATTCAGCGTATCTGCTCTGACAGATGACGGTGAAACCTCATAATCTTTCTCCAGGTACATCTGAAGGATGTCTGTAAATTCAGGATGATCTGAGGGTGATGGTGCTATGAGAGCGATTTTATCAACGATTTCGGGTTCTGGTAGATCCTTTTTTTTCCTCCATCTGGGGGGCCTGTATATCTGTCTTACAATGCAAAATCTGCAACGTCTGACGCATCCTCTGCCAATTTCTACAAGGAAGCATCTCCCATAAGCCCCTCTCCCTATTATCTCCTCACTTAAATGTTTGTCCAGTTTTGAATAGACCCTCTTTACCTTTTCCTCTTTACCCGTAAAAATTCCGGGAATTGTTGAAAGCTCCTCAACGCTTTTAGCACTGATTATCTCCTCAATTTTATCATCGACTTCTCCGATGAAAAAAGCATCGAAGTATCTCAACAATGGTTTTGGATTCTCCATCACACAGGGACCACCAGCAATTTTCAAACCTTTGAAGCCCGATTTTTTGAGGATTCTTACAGCACTGAAGTAGTCACTTTCGTACTGCAAACTGAACAGAGCAATATCGAATTCGTTAAGTGGTGTTCCGGATTCTATGCTTCTCATACCTCCAAAAACGTCTGAGTAAAATCTCTCGCAAATCGCGATCTCGTTTACCGAAGCATAGATGTACTGCAACCCAATGTTGGCTATCCCCCCTCTGTACTCGTTTGGATACACGAGAGCCACTTTTTTCAGTCCACTCCTGAACTTCNTGGCAAAGGGATTGAACTCTTTTTCCATCCAGTGTTTTTGTGTTGGTATAAGTTTTATATTTTGGCTTTGGACATGATAATAATTACAATAATAAATATAATGACAAAAAATTAAAACGAAAGATTTAAGTAATACATTTTAATGACAAATACCCAGACTATGGAGGGTGAAGTGTATGAGAGTGACACTCACTCTGTTGCTGTTGGTTGTTTTTATTAGTCCAGCTATGGGTCTCATACCGAGTCAATGGAGTGGAAACGGGAATAACTTGGATCTCAGCAAGCTACAGGTTGGAGATATTATTGAATGTCATGGCTGCATCGGATGGCTTGGAAATATTGTTGCCAACATAGTCGGNTATTACCATCATTCGGCAATGTATATAGGAAATGGGTACATGGTGGAAGCTTGGAAAGAGGGGGTTAGAGTCGTTCCGGTAGACATGGTTAACAATGCGGATGCTGCAGCGATATACAGAGTTAAGACCTCCTCTGCTACCAAAATTGCAGCGGTAAACTGGGCCTTAACAAAGGTTGGTTATCCATACGATTATAAATGGCTCACCTATATTGGTGGTAAGGAAGTTTACGGGAGCAGTTATTACTGCAGTGAGCTTATCTGGGCTGCATATCTTGCTGTTGGAGGCCCCGACATTGATCAAAATCCAGGTTGGAGCTGGAGATACGGTTTCAATGTTGCACCACAGGAACTTGCAGATGATGGAGACACCTATCTGGTAGCGTATTCGTCCTGATCACCTGATTACNGCGAAACCCTTTTATATTATTTTTAGTAAAAGATTCTGTAAGTATTTACGTTTATGCTTAATAAAAGATTCATGATAATAATTATAACAATTAGTTTAATTTATAACGAAAAATTTAAATATTGTATTATTCCTAACATTATCAATCCTTGAAGAGGTGATGTAAGTGAAGNGTGTGCTGCTTGTAAGTTTGCTGGTGCTCGTCGTCTGTCTAACGCCTGTTTCAGCTTGGTGGCTTGGAAACGACGGGAATAATCTTGATCTGAGCAAGCTGCAGGTTGGAGATCTTATACTTGAGTACAGTCCCGATCTTGCTTGGTTGATTCCGGGACACTGGACGCATACAGCAATTTACATTGGAAATGGATATATTGTGGAGGCAAATGCAGATGGCGTTGAGATAAACCCTGTTACGAATGTACATGGAGCTGATGAGGCTGCAATTTACAGAGTTTACACATCAAGTTCCGTAAAGCAAGCTGCAGTTAACTTTGCAATTCAGCAGGTTGGTAAACCATACGACTACAAGTGGCTGACGTACATCGGAGGTAAGGAGGTTTATGGAGACAGCTACTACTGCAGTGAACTTGCATGGGCAGCATATCTCGCTGCGGGTGGNCCAGATATTGATGCAAATCCAGGATGGAGCTGGACTTACGGATACAACGTAGCTCCACAAGAAGTGGCAGATGATGGCGACACATATCTGGTAGCATTCTCTGACTGAGAAGTACATTCTTTATCTTTTATATTATTTTTATTGAAAGTTAAATTTTTCATTTTGAGGGAAATAATTAAAAAAATCATCAACTTTACAACACCTCGATGGAGATAATGAAACACGGCACAGACTACAGAGTTTTCGAGATGCTCGTGGAAGGTAAAGAAATTTCGGGGGAAGAGATGGCAAAAAAACTTGGAGTTAGCAGAATGTCGGTTTGGAAAGCCATAGAAAAAATAAAGTCTGCTGGTATTGAAATTAAGAGTAAAACAAAAGTGGGATATAGAATACTTTCAAGACCCGACCCCAATCCGTTTGATGTTGCGAGAATATCATTCAAAAATCTTGGACATCTTGTGGATGAAGTGAAATACTACACTCTGACGGATTCCACAAATGAAAGGGCGAGATCAATCGCCAAACCTGGTATTTTATTCTTTGCAGAACAACAGTCTTCTGGGAGGGGACGAATGGGAAGAAAGTGGTACAGTGAAAAAGGAGGACTTTATTTCTCGCTTACACTCCAGCCAAAAATCTCAATAGAGGATCTGCCAAAGCTCACACTTGTTACTGGGTTAGCAGTCGCGAAGGCAATTGATGGCAAACTCAAATGGCCAAATGATGTCCTGCTTGATGGAAAGAAAGTTTGTGGAATACTATGCGAGCTTGTAGGAGAAATTGAAAGACCAGTTGTTATTGTCGGGATTGGGATTAACGTCAAAAATGAAATACCTCCTGAGCTTAAGGAGAATGCCACAAGACTGGCAGATTTTGGAAACTGGAAAATACTTGACGTTTTTGATATGGTGACTGCCAGTTTTTACTTCCACTATGAGCTTCTGTTGTCTGGTGAGTGGTACAGATTGAGGGAGAATATAATTGAGCTTTGTGACAGCCTGGGTAAAAAAGTCAAAGTTGTAACTCACTCGAGGACGTATGAGGGTGTAGCTGAGGAGATAGATGAGAATGGTGCGCTTATAGTGAACGGTGAGAGAATCTACGCTGGAGAATGCTTTTATATCTGAGACTCTCCGCATTTTTTGAGTAGATATGCATATAGCAGCGGTAGTGCTATTGTGGCATCGCAGTAGACTGTTATGGCCTTTGCGTTGGGTTTCAGTTTGCACCAACTCTTTGCTTCTTCAAGTGTTGCACCACTCAATCCTCCCCAGTGAGGTGAGTCTGTTGTTATCTGAATAGCGTAATCGAATCCTTCAGCAAGGAGCATTGCCTGAAGAGTGAAATTTTTGGGAACNCCCCCTCCCACAACCACGACNCCCATTCTCTTTTTTTGAAAACAGAGATCTATCATTCTGGTTACATCCTTAAAAAAATCTATCTGTAAGTCCTTCCTGTAAATAGATACATGAAGACCAGCAATTGAGTCATGCAGGGTTGGGCAGAAAATCGGTGTCCTCTTTTCATAAGCAATTTTCAGGAATGAATTCTCGTCCTTTACTCTTTTTCCCACTTCCCACAGGAATTCATATGTTGTGTAAACGCCTTCAAGTTCCGAAATAATGGAGGACAGGAATTCTTCTACTCCTTCAAATGCTTTTTGCTCTATGTAAACATCGTAAATTCTGTTGAGACTTTTTTCACTGAGTTCGATGTCATTTGCATAAGCTGTTCCTATGAGGTGACTGAATCCATTTGCTTCAGCTATTTCGTGTACTATATTGGCTCCAGTGGTCACAAGACAGTTTATGAACTCATTTCTAATCAATCCGGCGATAATCTTTCGNAGACCTGCTGGTATCATCGCACCTGCAAGTGTGAAAAAGATATACGAGTCATTCCTGATCATCTGCTCGTATATTCTTGCCGCTTCACCCAGTCTCCTTGCGTTGAATGCCATTGAACCCATCATTTGAACGAGGTCAGCAGCCTTGATATCGCTGAAGACGTCTGGACTTTGAACTGTTTTTCGATGCTCCATGGAAAAAATCTGAGAGTTAATTAATAACCTTACTCCTGCAATTTTTTGGATCAATCCTCGGAATCCTCTAACTTTAAATAGCCGAGCTCTCTTGCTNTCTTGATTACAGCCTCAACTTCCTCCTCAACACTCATTTTGCTTGTGTCAAGGGATACTTCTGGATTTTCAGGTTCCTCGTAAATCCCATCATATCCGGTCAGACCTTTGATCTCTCCCTTTAGAGCCTTAGCATAAAGACCCTTGGGATCCCTTTTTATTCTTATCTCGAGTGGACAGTTGAGATAAACTTCCATGAACTTTTCAATTTCCCTTCTTGCCGTTTCTCTCGTCGATCGGANGGGAGATATGATTGAGACCACGGCTACAACGTTATTCCTGGCAAGGAGTCTAGCCATCTCGATGACAACCTTGTTGTGCATTTCCCTCTCCTTTTCACTGAAACCCAGATCAGGGTAGAGTTTAGATCTTATTCCATCGCCATCGAGAACTTCAACCGCAAAGCCCATTTCTGACAACTTTTCGGCAAGAGCATTAGCAAGTGTCGTCTTTCCGGCTCCGCTTGGTCCTGTGAGCCAGATAACAAAGCTCATATCAGGCTCTCACCCCTCAACTTTGTGGCTGCNTCCATCAAACCGAAGTACTTGAGTACTGTTGGAGCGAAGTCATATAGTGTGCATTCACAGACCTTGTTTGTCTCCATCTCGGGAGTATGCAGAGAAAAAACGCCATATTCGGAATGCACAGCATCGTCTGGACCCGTATCGTTTTCAGGTAAGTAAAGAGATGGNTGATTGAGTGTTCCTGCTGCACGCCAGCTGAGATTATCAAAATACACCATAATGTCCGGTTTATCTCCATTTGCTGCCGGATATATGTCTTCAGGGTAAAAGATCTTCGTATCCCATTTNTCACCATTTGGCCCTCTTATTGATCTTATTGCCTCGGCCAAGTCCTCTNTAACTTTATCATATTCGGACTTCTTGACGACTCCTTTTTCTTCCCTACCCTCGACATTCAGAAACACTCTGGAGTAGTACCCACCCCATGCCCATGCTACAGTATTCCTCCANTCAACTTGGATGTCCTCAAATTTTACCATCCCGCCACCATCTACCTCTGCCTTCAGCAGTCCCTCCTCAATCAGCCATTGGTTGACAGCAAAAGCCCCNTTCATAGCCTTTACACCATGGTCTGAAACTATCGAAATCGCCGTATCTTCGTCAACAAGTTTAACCAACTCACCAATTTTTCTGTCAAGAAGTTTGTAGTAGTCTCTGATAACATTTTCATATTCGTTATTCGGTACGTAGAGATGATGATTTCTGTCAAAATATTTCCAAAATGCATGATGAATTCTGTCGAGCCCTATCTCAACAAACTCGAAGAAATCCCAATCCTTTTCGCACATCAGATACTTTATCACGTCAAACCTCTTCTCTGTCATTTCCCAGATCTGTTCCTTTACAGCATCCCTATCGTCTTTTCTGAAAACAACGTCGAATACGTATTCTCCAACGAGTTTCTCCACTTCACGCCTGAGTTCTCGTGGGTAGGTGTAGTTCACGGAGGAGTCAGGGGTTATGAAGCAGCTGATGAGCCATCCATTTATTTTTCTGGGAGGATACGTTGGTGGAATTCCAACCAGGACGGATTTATATCCTCTTTCACCGAGGTAGTCCCATATACCCTTCTCCTTAATCGTCAAACTGTGGGCTATCCATATCTCGTTGTAACTGTTTCCTTTTCTGTGTCTGAATCCGTAGAGACCCAGTTCTCCAGGTGTCTTTCCAGTATTCATGCACATCCAGGCCGGTATTGTTATGGCAGGAATACTGCTCTTCATAGGTCCATAAATGGATTTTTCGAGAATTTTCTTGATATTCGGGAGCTCGTTTAGAAACTCGTTGAAAAGGAGTTCTGGTGGGGCGGAATCCAGGCCGATTACAAGTAGCTTCATGTTTTCCATTTAAAAATCAGTCAAGATATCCTAAAGCCCTCAGCCTCTCTTTTACCTTTTCTTCCTCCTCCTTTGTAAATACTTCTTCCTTTTCCTCCTCTTCCAGACTTGCAAGAACCTCTCGCAGGACGTATGTTACGTAATCCGAGACAGAAGTAAAGCCTGTGCCCTCAATCCTCTGTTTAATCTTCTCATAAAGCTGAATGGGTATACTTACGGTTGTGTATTTTCTCTCTTTCTCACCCTCATCCCCCATTGCAAATCACCTTAATGAAATTTAATTAAATGTAATTAAAAACTTTTTGGTGCGATGAGAATACTACCAGTGCTACCACGTAGCAAATTTTTTAAACCACTATCATCTTTGAAGTTCATGTTACTGCAAACCTCTTTTTCACCAAAATCAGAGATATCCTTTTTATTCTTTCAGCAAGTAAAAGCAGGAGGGAAATTGCTGAAAATATGCGTATTCCGGCTTCCTTTCTTTCTCGAATCCTGAAAACTTGAGTCCCACGGCTTCATTACAGAGAAGAGGGGTAAATGGAGAATTCTGCCAAAGGGGGAACTTGCACTGAAGATTTACGACATGATTGAGGGATACGAGAGATTTCTTTCCTTTGTGGATTTAAACAAGTACTCTATGGATGGCATCCCCGAACACCTCATCTTCCGCCTCTATGAACTGGGAGGTGTGAGAGTTGTAAACATAGATGGGACTGAGAGATGCTGTTAGAGGGATGATGACTAGTGTTGGAAAGTGGAATCGTATCTGTGATAGCTGCAAGTACTTCAGTGCCACAATCAACAGAAATTGAGAGAGAAACAAATCGCTCAAAATCAAGTACT